>DASWUT010000309.1:0-4219 GCA_036401455.1 Gemmatirosa sp.
CCGATTCGCTCGAGGGGAAGACCGTCGCGATCCAGGGCTGTGGCAACGTGGGGCACCACCTCGCGCGCGCGCTGCACCGCGCCGGTGCGGCGCTGATCGTCAGCGACATTGACGCCGAGCGGGTCGCGCGCGTCGTGTCGGACACGGGCGCGCGTGCGGTCGTCGCGGACGAGATCTACAGCCAGGCGGCGGAGGTCTTCGCTCCGTGCGCGCTCGGTGCCGTGATCAACGACCGCACGCTGCCGCTACTGCGCTGCGAGGTCGTCGCGGGCGCGGCCAACAACCAGCTGCTCGAGGACCGGCACGGCGACGCGCTCGAGGCGCGGGACATTCTGTACGCGCCCGACTACGTTGCAAACGCCGGCGGCGTGATCAACGTCTACAGCGAACTTGCGGGATGGAGCCGCGAGCGCGCGCTCCGGAAGGCCGATGAGATTTATCATACGATCGCCAACGTCTTCGAGATCGCCCACCAGGACGGGATCCCGACGTACCGCGCCGCCGATCGCGTCGCGGAGCGCCGGATCGCCGCGCTCGGGTCGATGGTGAAGACGTGGCCGCAGTGGCCCAACAAGTCGAACTGCTGACGCAGGGCGCGAGCGCGCTGCGGACGACCCGAACTGGAGCTTCGCGATGCTGACATGGAAGGCGTGGGACCGCTGCCCGCCGGGCGCGGCGCTGGCCGAGACGGACCCTGAGATCGCGCAGCTGATCGGCGAAGAGATCGAGCGCCAGAACGACGGCCTCGAACTCATCGCCAGCGAGAACTTCGTCTCGCCGGCCGTGCTCGAGGCGATGGGGTCCCCGCTGACCAACAAGTACGCCGAAGGGCTCCCGGGCAAGCGGTACTACGGCGGCTGCGAGGTCGTCGACCGGGTCGAGCAGATCGCGATCGACCGTGGCAAGCAGCTGTTTGCGGCGGACCACGCCAACGTGCAGCCGCACTCCGGCGCGTCGGCGAATGCCGCCGTGTTCCTCGCCTTTCTCAAGCCGGGCGAGACGTTCCTCGGGATGGACCTGTCCAACGGCGGCCACCTCACGCATGGCTCGCCGGTCAACTTCTCGGGGTTGCTGTATCGGGCCACGTCGTACGGCGTCACCGACGACGGCCTCCTCGACTACGCGCGGATGCGGGAGCTCGCGCGCGAGCACCGGCCGAAGATGATCATCGCGGGGTACAGCGCGTACTCGCGCGTGATCGACTGGCAGCAGTTTCGCGACGCGGCCGACGAGGTCGGCGCGATCTTCATGGTCGACATGGCGCACTTCGCCGGGCTCGCCGCGGCCGGCGTGTATCCGTCGCCGGTGCCCTACGCCGACGTCGTGACGACGACGACGCACAAGACGCTGCGCGGCCCGCGCGGCGGCCTGATTCTGTGTAAGGCGCGGCACGCGAAGGCGATCGACAAGGCGATGTTCCCCGGCACGCAGGGCGGCCCGCTCGAGCACGTGATCGCGGCGAAGGCGGTCGCGTTCCGCGAGGCGCTGCGCCCGGAGTTCCGCGAGTATTCGCGCCAGATCGTCGCCAACGCGCAGGCGCTTGCCACGGCGTTCGCGACGCGTGGGCTTCCGGTCGTCTCCGGGGGCACGGACAATCACCTCATGCTTCTCGATCTGCGTGCCCGAGGCCTGACGGGCAAGGCCGCGGAGCAGGCGCTCGACCGCGCCGGGATCACCGTCAACAAGAACACCGTCCCGCGCGAGACGCAGTCGCCCTTCGTCACGAGTGGGATCCGCGTCGGCACGCCGGCGGTCACGACGCGCGGAATGGGAGCGAGCGAGATGCACGATATCGCGGAGCTCATCGACCGCGTGCTCCACGCACCGGACGACGCCGGCGTGACGGGTGCCGTGCGCGCCGGGGTGCGCGCGCTCGCCGCGCGGTTCCCGCTCTATCCCGCGATGGCGGGCGCGCTCGCTGGCGCGGTGTAGCGAGTGCGCCGCGGCGCACGGCGCCGGATCGGGTCGGCCGCGGCGGGGTACGTTCCTGGCTGGTTGCGGGGCGCCCTGCCGCGCCGCAGTATTGCACCTCGTGTTCGCCGTCCTTCCCCTGTCGCCATGCCCGTAGCTGTCTGGAGTCGAAACGTTGCCTGAGTTGGCGTTCCGCGACGGTCTGATGGATCAGATCCGGCTCCGCGAGCCGCGCTTCCACGAGCGCGGGTACCTGTTCGTGCTGGCCGCGCTGGAGTTCGCGCAGGCGCGGCGCTCCGAACGCCGCCACATCTCGGGTGCGGACCTCGCGCGGGCGGTACGCGACCTGGCCATCGAGCGCTTCGGCGTGCTCGCGCGCGAGGTGCTCGAGTACTGGGGGATCCGCCGCACCGAGGACGTCGGCGACGTGGTGTTCGCGCTCGTCGAGCTCGAGCTGCTCGCCGCGCAGCCCAACGACACGCGCGACGATTTCGTCTCGGTGTTCGATTTCGACACCGCGTTCGAGCGCGACTATCCCTGGCGCTGCCCGGCGCTCACCTGAACGACCCGTGACCGCTGCGTGACCGCGATGCCCGCCGAACTGCCTCCCTGCCACAAGTGCGGCGAGGGAACCCTCCTTCCACTGAGCGATTACGGCCGAGACGGGGCGCCAATCACCTACAAGGCGTGGGTGTGCAGTAATCCGGAGTGCGGGTTCAACATCCGGATCGACAACGGCGAGATCGGCTACGGCCGCGCCGTAGGACCGTCCAACAAGTAGGCGCGGCCCGCGTGGCCGCCCTGCCGGTAGCGCCGTGATCCCGACGGTCCGCATCACCACCGCCGCGGAAGCCGCGGCCGCGGACGCCGCCACGATCGCGGCGGGGGTCCCGTCCCGCGCGCTGATGCAGCGCGCCGGTGCCGCCGCCGCCTTCGAGGTCGTGCGCCGCTATGGCGCCCTGCTCGACGCCGGAGTCGCGGTGCACGCGGGGCCCGGCAACAACGGCGGGGACGCGTGGGTGGTCGCACGCGCGCTTCGCCGGTACGGCGTGCGCGTCGGCGTGACGCAGTGGGGCGCCGACGCGCCGACGACTGACGACGCGCGGTACGAGTTCGACCGCGCCCGCGACGCCGGCGACGTGCCCGCGCCGACCGGGGCCGAGCGCGTGATCGTCGACGGGGTGCTCGGCACGGGGGCGCGCGCGCCGGCGCGTGACTACGCGATGACGTACGTGCGGCAGATCGCCGCCGCGCAGGGCGCCGCGCCTAACGCCCCGCCGATCGTCGTCGCGCTCGACGTACCGACGGGGCTCGACGCGACGACCGGCGAGACCATCGGCGAGGCGATCCGCGCCGACCTGACGCTCACCTTCGGCACGCTCAAGCGCGGGCTGCTCGTCGACCGCGATGCGGCGGGCGCGATCGCGCTGCTCGACATCGGGCTGGTCGATGCCGCGCTCTCGCACCCGCCGGCCGACACGCTGCCGCTGCTCGTCACCGCCGACGCGGTGCGGGAACGTGGGGCCGCGCCATTCGGCGCGTCCGCGCACAAGGGAACGCGCGGCAAGGTCGCCGTGATCGGCGGCGCGCCGGGGATGGCGGGCGCGGCCGTGCTCGCCTCCGACGCCGCGCTCCGGAGCGGCGCGGGGATGGTGCGCGCCGTCGTCGCCCCGGAGAGCGTCCCCGTGCTGCAGAACGGGCTGCACGCCGCGATGGCGACCGCGTGGCCGGCAGCGGACGACGCCGACGCGCTCCGCACCGCCGTGCTCGACTGGGCCGACGTGCTCCTCGTCGGTCCGGGGCTCGGTCGCTCGGATGCGGCATCGTCGCTGCTCGAACGCGTGCTGCAGGCGTGGCGCGGCCCGATCGTCGTCGACGCGGACGCGCTCAACCACTACGCCGGCCGGCTCGACGTGTTGGGCGCGCTGCTCGACGGCCGTCCCGCGCTCCTCACGCCCCACCCGCTCGAACTGGCACGGCTGGTCGGTACGACAGTCGATGACGTGCTCGCGCGGCGTTTCGAGATCGCCGGCGAGGCGGCGCGGACGGCGCGCGCGGCGGTGCTCCTCAAGGGGGTTCCGACCGTCGTC
The DNA here is from genome assembly GCA_036401455.1 of Gemmatirosa sp. Taxonomy (GTDB): domain Bacteria; phylum Gemmatimonadota; class Gemmatimonadetes; order Gemmatimonadales; family Gemmatimonadaceae; genus BPUI01. The sequence goes on from DASWUT010000309.1 coordinate 4,002, forward strand.
AGCGATGGCCACACGACGCTCGTCAGCGCGACTGGCACGCCCGCGCTCGGCACCGCAGGGAGCGGTGACGTGCTCGGAGGTGTCGCGGCGGCGCTGCTCGCGCATGCGCCGGCGAGCGAGACCGCGGTCTGGCACGGCGCCGCGGCCGCCTGGACGCACGGTCGGGCAGGCGAGCTCGCCACGGCGCGGCGGGGCGGGGTGCGCGGCACGACGCTCGC
>DASWUT010000310.1:0-5816 GCA_036401455.1 Gemmatirosa sp.
CAGCGGCTACGCGCCGTTCCGCTTCGACATCACCGACGTGGCCAACGTCGGTGGGCCCAACGTGCTCGTCGTCCACGTCGACGCGACCGAGCACGAAGGATGGTTTTACGAGGGCGCGGGGATCTACCGCCACGTCTGGCTCGTCAAGACGCACCCGGTGCACGTGCCGCAGTGGGGCACCTACGTGACGTGCGAGGTCGCGGGCGGCGCGGCGGACGTGCGCGTCGTGACCGAGGTGGCCAACCAGACGGACGCGCTCACCGCGTGCCGCGTCGTCTCGACGATCGTCGATGCCGCCGGCCGCACGGTCGCCCGCGCCGACCTCGACGCGGTGCGCGTGCCGCCGTGGACGGACGTCGACCGCGAGCAGCGGCTGCGGATCGCCTCGCCCGCGCTCTGGTCGCCGGACGCGCCCAATCGCTACACGCTCGTCACGACGCTCGAGGTTGGCGGCGCTACGGTCGACCGCTACGAGACGCCGTTCGGCGTGCGCACGATCCGCTTCGACGCCGCACAGGGCTTCTTCCTCAACGGCCGGCGCGTCGAGATCAAGGGCACGTGCAACCACCAGGACCACGCCGGCGTCGGCGCCGCGCTCCCCGACCGGCTGCACGCCTTCCGTGTCGAGCGGCTGAAACAGATGGGCGTCAACGCCTACCGCACGTCGCACAACCCACCCGCGCCCGAGCTCCTCGACGCGTGCGACCGGTTGGGCATGATGGTCCTCGACGAGACGCGCCTCTTCTCGTCCGGCGACGAGGGCGTGAGCCAGCTCGAACGCATGCTCCGCCGCGACCGCAACCGCGCGTGCGTGATCGCGTGGTCGATCGCCAACGAGGAGCCGTCGCAGGGCACGGCGCTCGGCCTGCGCGTGGCCGAGTCGATGAAGCGGGTCGTACGCCGCCTGGACCCCACGCGCCCGGTCACCGCGGCGATGGATCAGGCGTGGGGCACCGGATTCACCCCCGTGCTCGACGTCGTCGGCTTCAACTACCGTGCGCCACAGACCGACGCCTTCCACCAGACGCACCCCGCCATGCCCATCTGGGGCACCGAGCAGGGGAGCACGGTGTCCACCCGTGGCATCTACGCCAACGACGCCGAGCGTGGCTACGTGAGCGCGTACGACGTGAACGCGCCGTGGTGGGCATCGACGGCGGAGGCGTGGTACGAGCACTTCGCGGTACGACCGTGGCTCGCCGGTGGGTTCATCTGGACCGGGTTCGACTACCGCGGCGAGCCGACGCCTTACGCGTGGCCCTGCATCAGCTCGCACTTCGGCGCGCTCGACACCTGCGGCAACGCCAAGGACAACTTCTACTACTACCAGGCGCAGTGGATCGACCGCCCGGTCCTGCACCTGTTCCCGCACTGGAACTGGGCGGGGAAGGAAGGGCAGGCGATCGGCGTCTGGTGCCACACGAACCTCGACCGCGTCGAGCTGCTGCTGAACGGCCGTTCGTTAGGCACCCGCGACGTGCCGCGCTACGGCCACGCCGCGTGGAAGGTGCCTTACGCGCCCGGCACGCTCGAAGCGCGCGGGTTCCGCGGCGGCGCGCAGGTCCTCGCCGACCGGCGGCAGACGACCGGTCCCGCCGCGCGCGTCGTCCTCGAGGCCGACCGGCACGAGATCGCCGCGGACGGCGAGGACGTGGTCGTCGTCACCGCCCGCGTCGTCGACGCCGAGGGGCGGACGGTGCCGACCGCCGCCGACGGGCTTGAGTTCCGGACGTCGGGCCCCGGCCGGCTGTTAGGCGTCGGCAACGGCGACCCGAGCAGCCACGAATCCGACCGCGGCCCGCGGCGGCGGGCGTTCAACGGGCTCGCCGCGGCGATCGTCGGCGCGGCGCGCACGCCGGGCGCGATGCGCGTCGAGGCGACCGCGCCAGGGCTCGCGACCGGAGCCGTCGAGGTCGCCTGCCGCGGCGCGCCGGCGCGGCCGAGCGCCTGACGCCGGAGCGGACGACCTCTGCAGCTCTCCGAATCCCGCGCCCGGCGGACGTACGTCGTCGAAGTCGGTTTTCAGTCTACCCAATCGCTCCTCGCGGAGGACACACTTCATGGCAGCAGCTGCTCGTAGGCACGTCGGCGCGTCGGCCGGCGCGCTCCTTTTCGCGGCAGTCCCGGTCGTCGCGCAGGCCCAGACCGGGATCGTGTCGGGCCGCGTCGTCGACTCCGTGTCGCAACAGGGCGTTCCGAGCGTGAACGTGACCCTCGCGGGTACGACCGTCGGGACGCAGACACGTCCCGACGGCAGCTTCACGCTCGCCCGGGTCCCCGCCGGCGCGCAAACGATCCGCGTCGCGCGGATCGGCTTCGCCGCCCAGTCGCGCACGGTCCAGGTCACGAGCGGCGGCACGGCCACGGTCAACTTCGCCCTCGGCGCTCTCGTCGCGCGGCTCAGCGAGGTCGTGGTGGCGCAGGCCTACAGCGGCGGCGGCGGGCAGGACCGCCGCAACGTCACCGGCTCGGTGTCGGCGGTCGACAGCACGCTCTTCAATAAAGGGCGCGTCGACAGCCCCGAAGAGCTGATCCAGGCCAAGGTGCCGGGCGTACAGGTCGTGAGCGACAATTCGCCGGGCGGCGGGATCTCGGTGCGTGTGCGCGGGCAGGCGTCGGTGAACGGGGTGGCCGACCCGCTCTTCGTCGTCGACGGCATTCCGCTACCCATCGGCGGCGGGCTCTCGGGCGGACGCAACCCGCTCAACTTTCTGAACCCGCAGGACATCGCCAACATCACCGTTCTCAAGGATGCGCAAGCCACGGCGATCTATGGATCACGCGGCGCGAACGGCGTCATCCTCATCACGACCAAGAACGGTACCCAGGGCGGGCCGCAGGTCACGTACGGCACCAACTACAGCAACCGCCAGATCGCCCGGTCGCCGACCTACCTCGACGCGTCCGCGTACCGCGCAGCCGTGCAGCAGTACGCCCCGGGCAACGTGTCGCTCCTTGGTGACGCCAACACCAACTGGTTGGACGCGGCCAAGCAGACGGGCGGAGGCACCGAGCAGAACTTCGCCGTCGGCGGCACGCGGCAGGACCTGCAGTACCGCCTGTCGCTCAACTATCTGACCGACAACGGCGTCCTGAAAGGCGACAACACGAAGCGCGTCTCCGGCCAGTTCAACTATGCCGACCGGCTGTTTCACAACGTGTTCGACGTGCAGGCCACACTGCGCGCCGTGCGCACGCGGGACGACTTCGGCATTGGGACGTACCTCGGCGACCTCTACGGCTTCGCGCCGACGCAGCCGATCTACAACGCCGACGGCAGCTTCTACGAGTTCAACAACGTCAACGCGCCCAACAACCCGTTCGCGCGTCTCGCGCTGACCAACAACACCGGGCAGACCGACCGCGGCATCGGGAACGTGCAGCTGCGCGCCAACGCGCCCTTCCTCACCGGGCTCTCCGCCACACTGCGCGGCAGCTTCGATGCCGCTCGTACGCGCCAGACGACGTTCGTCCCCACGACCGACCCCACGCAGCGCTTCACCGCCGATACGCTCCAGGGCTCGTATTACCAAAACCTGCCCGACGCCACGACGCTCGTGCTCGACGCGTACGGCAACTACGTGCACCGCGTCGAGCAGTACCGGGCCGACCTCGACCTCACGGCCGGGTATTCGTTCGAGACGTTTCGCGGCAACTACGCGAACTTCACCGCGCTCGGCCTCAGCTCGAACGCGCTCGGCGCGGGCGGCATCCCGGCGGCGAACCGCATCCTGCAGCCAAACGTCAGCGTCGACGAGAGCCGACTGGCGTCGTTCTTCGGCCGCGCGAACGCGACGTTCGCCGACCGGTACCTGTTCGGGTTGTCGGTGCGCGCGGATGGCTCGTCGCGCTTCGGCGCCAATAATCATTGGGGCACCTTCCCAGCGTTCAGCGTCGGCTGGCGACTCTCGGAGGAGCCCTTGCTCAAGGATCACCTTCCTGGCGTCTCGGACCTCAAGCTGCGCTACTCGCTCGGCCTCAATGGCAACCAGCCAGCGGGGCTCTACACCGCGCTCTCGACGTTCAGCTACTCCCAGCCGCAGTCGTACGTGCAGTTCGGCAACACGTTCGTGCCGACGATCCAGCCGTCGGCCGCCAACCCAAACCTGAAGTGGGAGCAGTCCCGGACTAACGACATCGGCCTCGACTACGCGCTCTTTCAGGGGCGCGTGAGCGGCACGTTCGACTACTACAACAAGAAGACGACCGACCTGCTCTTCAACGTTCCCGTGGCCGGTGGAACCAACTTCAGCAACTACGTCCTGGAGAACATCGGCTCGCTGCGCAACGCCGGGTTCGAGGCCGGGCTCAACGTGAGCGTGCTGCGCGGCCGCGGCGAGGGAGCGCTCGGCCGCCTGCGCTACGACGCCAACTTCTCCGCGGCAACCAACCGCAACCGCGTGCTGTCGATCAGCGGCGCAGGTGGCGCGTCGCAGATCCCGACCGGCAACATCGGCTTCCAGAACGTTCAAGTCATTCAGCCGGGACTGCCCCTCGGCACGTTCTACGTGTTCCGGCACAAGTCCGACGCGAGCGGGAATCCGGTCGTCGGCCCCGGCACGACGACCAGCGGGGACTCGGCGACGAAGTACTACGTCGACCAGAACGGCGACGGTGTGATCACCGCGGCCGACCAGGTGCCGTACCATAGCCCGCAGCCGCGCTGGATCCTCGGCCACACGTCGAACTTCGGCCTCGGACGCGCGGACCTCAGCTTCACGCTGCGCTCGTACCTCGGCTATTACGTGTACAACGCCGTGGCGGCCACGCAGGGGAGCTACTCGGTCGTGCAGCAGGGCGGCGCCCCGCGGGCGCTGAACACCGCCGTGCTCAAGTACAATTTCGTGACGCCGCAGTACAATTCCGACCTGTACGTCGAGAACGCGAACTTCCTGCGCATGGACAACATCACGCTCGGCTACACGCTCCCGACCTACCGGGCGCTCCGCAGCACGCGCGTGTTCGCCACGGTGCAGAACGTGTTCACCACGACCAAGTACAGTGGCGTCGACCCGCTCCCGCCGATCGGCAACGGGTCGAGCGGCACCACGGGCGTCGGACTCGACCTGAACACCTACCCGCTGTCCCGCATCTTTACGTTCGGTCTCAACGTCGGCTTCTGAGGTCCGCCTGACCCATGACTACCACCCTCTCCACCCGCCGCACGCGCGCCGCGGCCCTAGCCGCCCTCACGCTCGTCGGCGCCGGCGGCCTGTCGGGCTGCACCAACGTCGACGTCACCAACCCGAGCGCGATCGGCAGCACGAACGTGTTCAGCGACGCCGGGTCGTACCAGGCGTTCGTCGCCAAGCTGTACGGCGTGCTGGCGCTCAGCGGCCCCACCGGCCCCAACAAGAGCGACATCCAGGGCCTCGACGCCGGCTTCTCCCAGTACCTGCGACTGCTCTGGCAGATGGAGGAGCTGCCGACGGATGAGGCGGTCATCGCCTGGACGGACGGCTCGGGGCTGCAGGACCTGAACACGCAGGGCTGGACATCGTCGAACGGCTTCTCCGGCACCATGTACGCGCGCGTCCAGCAACAGGCGACACTCGCCGCGGAGTTCCTCCGCCAGACCACGGACGCGCAGCTCACGAGCCGGAACGTCAGCGCGACCGCACGCGCACAGATCCAGACGTACCGGGCCGAGGCGCGCTTCCTGCGCGCGCTGAGCTACTGGCACGCGCTCGACATCTTCGGCAGCGTGCCGCTCGTGACCGAGTCCACGCCGATCGGCGGGGCGCCCCCGACGCAGACGTCGCGCGCGGACCTGTACAATTTCGTCGTCAGCGAACTGACGGCGATCCGCGACCAGC
>DASWUT010000311.1:0-11013 GCA_036401455.1 Gemmatirosa sp.
GGTCGGATCCGATTGAACCGCGGTGCGCAGGTACTCGATCGCGCGGTCCGGGTGATTGGTCTGGATCAGGAGCAGCCCGACCTCGCGCTGGGCGAGCGCGTTGCCGGGCTCGACCCGCGTCGCCGTCTCGAGCTCTGCCGACGCGCGCGGCAGGTCGCCGTCCTCGCGGGCCATGCGCGCGAGGTAGACGTGCGGCAGCGCGGAGCCCGCGGCCGCGTCGGCCGCCTTCTGGAAGTCGCGACGCGCGGCCTCGCGCTGCCCCCCGCGGTACTCCGCCACCGCCTGATCGAGAACGCGCGTGCGGTTCCCCTCGACGAGCCAGTACAGCCCCGCGGCGACGACCGCGAGGGCGATGACCGCGCCGATGATCCCGGCCGTGAGTGGGCGCCGTCGCGGGGGCAGGCCATCGCCGACGCCGTCGGCCGCCGCGGCGCCCGCGTCAGCGACCGGCACGCTCGCCGTCGGCGCGGGCGCACTCGCACGCGCCGCGGGCGGCGCGTACGCCGCCGGGCGGTACTCCGGCGGAGCGTACGCGGAAGGCGGGTACGCGGACGCGGTGGCCTCCGGCGCGGCGTACCCCGGCGGGGCGAACGGCGACGGCGCCGCGCGCGTGACCGCGTCGTGCGTCGCCGTGTCGGCCGCGATCCCGAGCCCGAGCACGGCCTCGAGCGCCTGGAAGCCCGACCGCGCCGCCGTCACGTCCTCGGCCGTCGCGCCATACGTGGGCGACGTCGCGCGCTCGGCGGCCGCCTGGAACGCGAGCAGCGCGTGCGCGTGCGGGTACTCGAGCACGCCACGGGTGCGGGCCTCGCCGACGAGGGCCGCGCCCGACAGGCCCGAGCCGCCGATCGCCGCGCGGAGCGCCGTCTCGGTTGCGGACCACGCGTCGCGCAGGTCGGTCGCGGCGTGCTCGGGGGCGTGGTCGACGTCGAGGCGGACGACGGCGGGACGCGCGACGTCGAGCGCGGCGCGGGCGGAGCGAAGGTCGGCGGCGTTCATCAGGCGGTCAGGGTGCAAGGGGGCGACCACGCGGCCACGCCCCGCGTCGTGCGGTCACCGCACGATGCGCAACAATCCCGCGTCCGCGCTGCCGCGGATGAACGACTCCGCGTCGCGCGCCGAGATCCGCACGCCGGTCGACCGGTACTGCCGCCGGGCGACCGCGGCCATGTACTCGCTCACCGAGGCGCCGCGCACCTCGTCGGCGCTCGCCTCACGTAGCCGGGCGACGATCTCGTCCCAGGTGCCGTCGATCTCGCGCCCCTCGACCGTCACCACGCGGTGGCGCGTGGCCGGTGGAAGCGATGCCGGCGGCGCCGCCGTGTCGGCCGCGCCCTCCCCCGCCGCGAACAGCTCGAGCTGGTCGTCACGCTCGGCCTGCTCTTCCAACTCGGCCAGCAGCTCGTCGATCGCGTCCGGCTCGCCGGCGAGCTCGGTCGCGCGCGCCTCCCAGGGCTGCAGGCGCTCGTCGCCCTCGGGCACGGCGCGCACCGTCTTCAGCAGCTCGACGGTGCGCCACAGGCCCAGCTCGTCCCAGTGGTCCTCGGGCGCGGAGCGTTCGAGGTGCGAGAGCGCACCCTCGTAGTCGCCCGCATCGTAGAGCAGGTTCCCCAGGTAGATGCGCGCCTCGACGTGATCGGCGTCGAGTTCGAGGGCGCGGCGGAGCGCGGTCGCCGCGCCCTCGTCGTCGCCCAGCCGGTGCAGCGCGTAGCCGACGCACGCCACGACTTCCGCGTTGTCGGGCGCCTCGCGGGCGGCGATCTCGAAGAAGCTCTTCGCCTCCTCGATGAGTCCCTCGCGAAAGAGCGCGCGCCCGATCTGCAGCATCAGCTCGACGTCGTCGTGGTAGCCGAGCTCGAGCGTGTGCTGAAACGTGCGCATCGCCGCCTCGTGCTGGCCGAACTTCATCAGCACTTCGGCCAGTCCGGCGAGGGCGTCCTCGTGCTCCGCGTCGAGCGCGAGCGCGTCGTCGAAGGCGCGGCGCGCCCAGGCGAACTCCTCGCGCGCGAGGCGGGCGTAGCCGAGCCCGACGTGCAGCTCGACGGCGTGCGGGTAGAGGCCGAGCCCTTCCTTCAGGACGGCGATGGCCTGGTCGTACTCCCCTTCGTTGTAGAGCGTGTGGGCACGCTCGTCGTACTCTTCAGAGCTGAGGAAGGGGTCGGGCATTCGGGCGTTCTCTCCGCGCGTGGGTCGACGGTATTGTACCGCGCGGAGCGCCGAGCGTTCAACGGCGGAGCGGGACGGCTGCGCTCGCCCCGGGGTCGCCAGAGCGTTGTCACCCCCGCGGAAGCGGGAGTCCAGCTGTCACTGGCGACCGACGGAGTTCTCGCTGCTCACGGCTGGCACGCCACGTTGCCGTTGCGGGCCGTGACCTCGGCGTTCGGGATCGGGAAGAAGGGGAATGGCAGCTTGCCCCCCGAGTTCGGCAGCTCGATCCCGATACGGGCGAGGATCCCCATGTCGCGGAAGTCGACCCAGCTCGTCGGGCTCTCGAACAGCAGCTCGTAGCGCTTCTCGTGCAGGATGCCATTGACGAGGAAGTCGACGCGGTCCGTGAAGCTCGCCATGGACCTGGCCGGGAGCCCGTTGGCCTGGCGCACCGCGTTGACGAGGGCGAGCGCCTCCGGGTCGCGACCGAGCGTCCAGAGCACCTGGGCGCGGCTCAGCACGAGCTCGCTGTTCTTTAGCAGAGCAAGCGGATCGCTCGCGCTGCGCGGGTAGAGCACCCCGTAGCGCGATGTGACGGTGTCCTTCTGGGCCGGGATGCTGATCGCGCCCGCCGCGCCGCTCGTGTCGACCTTGGCCGCGACGCGCGGATCGCCGGGCTCGGCGCCCGCGACGATCTTCGGGTTCGCGCGGAAGACCGACGGGTTGGTGAGCGGGTTCGTCGTCTCGCCCGAGGCCGTGCTGAAGGCGTAGTACACGCCGGTGGCGAGCGAGGCCGCCGACGGTGCCGCGTTGTAGAACGAAGAGTCGAAGTTGGCGAGCGCCGCGGTCATGTGCGTGACGTCGGGGGCGGTGAGCGCATTGCTCGCCGACTCGAGCGGGATGAACCCGCGGTACATCTCGACGATGGCCTTGAGCGCGCGGTTGAACTGGCGGAAGCTGGTACCCCCCGCGGCCGCGTTAGGCGCGGTGAACCCCGCGAACCCCGGCGGCAGCGCGAACGGGAACGGCGTCGCGCCCGCGGCCGCGAGCGCGGTCGATCCGCTGTCGAGCAGCGCGCTGATGTAGGCGAGCGCGGCCGGCTTGCACCGGATCGGGACGGTCGAGTCCTGCACCGCCTGGATCGCGATTCCGACGGTGTCGCGCGAGCGGATGAGCGACACGTACTCGAGCGCCTTCATCGTCTGCGCGAAGCCGAGCGTGGCGGCCTTTTCCTGCGCGTTGAGCACGCCAGTCGTGGCGCTGCCGCGAATGAGGAAGTTGCCCGCGTTGATCGTCTGGTATGGCGTCGTCCACAGCCCGCCGCCAAAGCCGGTGCTGTTGTCGGGGATGATCTGGTCGAGCAGCACCGTCGTCCAGCGCGGCTCCGACGCGTCGATGCGGTACAGGTCGCGGCCGACGATGCTGAAGAAGACGAGCTGCGTGCCGTAGTTGGCCCGGTCGCCGTTGAGCACGCCGCTCGCGAGCTGCTGCACCTGATCGCGGCTGGCGATCGGCTGGAAGGCGCTGAGCACGGGCCCGTTGAGGGCCGACACGCGGTCGGTGTTGCAGGCCGCGAGCGCGAGGGTGCCGACCGAGGCGGCGCCGATCGCCGCGGCGGCGGCGGCGCGGGCGCGTCGGGGGCTGGGGGGCAGGGTCATGGGCGCCTCAGAAGCCGACGTTGAGGGAGACGAAGAACGTGCGCGATTGCGGGAACGGCGCGAGGTCCTGGTTCCGCACGACGTTCGAGTTGCCGAAGTTGCTCACTTCGGGCGTCAGCCCCGCGTAGCGCGTGTTGAGCGCGAGGTTGCGCCCGCTCAGCTCGACCGAGATCGCGTTCGCGCGCCCGCGCAGCAGGCGCTGCGAGAGCGCCGCCGGGAGCGTGTAGCCCGCCGTGACCTCGCGCAGCATGAGGAACGTGCCGTCCTGGATGTACGGCGCGGACACCTGGTACGAGCCGAGCCGCCGCGCCGTGGCCGCCGTGTCGGCGAGCGCGCCGAAGCTGTCGTAGGTGTTCTGCGTCGTGTTGACGATCGCGAACCGGTACCGCCAATCGAGCAGCGCGTAGAGCCGCACGCCGTGCACCGTGACGTCGTTGGAGAAGCCGAGCGTGAACTTGGGCTCCGTGTCGCCGTACTTGCGCGCGTACTTGGCGCAGGTCGCCGCGCCGGCGCCGCAGCCGGTGTTGGGCACCGTGTCGGTGCCGACCACCTGCGTCAGCGACGCGCCCTCCTCGACGCGCCCCTGCCCGAGGTCGAACCCGAACGTGCCGACCGTGAAGCCGCGCGGGCACTTGAGCGGGTCGGACTGCAGCGCGTCGCCCGCCGGTGTCAGGCACTGGATGTGGCCGACGATGTCGGGGAGCGCGGTGACCTTGTTGACGTTGCGCGCGAAGACGAGGCGCGGCACCCACGTCACGTTGCGCGTCTGGACGACCGTGCCCGACGCGTTGATCTCGATCCCGCGGTTGTACATGCGGCCGCCGTTGATGTCGAGCGTCGTGAACCCGCGCGACGCGGCGACCGTGGGCTCGAGCAGGAGGTCGCTGATCGACCGGTTGTAGCCGGTGATGCCGATGCTCGCGCGGCTGTTGAGGAACGTGAGGTCGACGCCGCCCTCGATCTCGCGCTGGATCTCGGGGTGGATGTTCGCCGCGCCCAGGCGAAGCCCCGGAATGACGGCGTTCTGTCCGCCGTACACGCTCGTCGTCACCGGCGTGAACTGCGACGTGATGAGCGGTGGGTTGCCGGCCACGCCGTAGGCGAGGCGCAGCTTCGCCTCGTTGATCACCGACGGCAGCCCGGGGATGCGGTACGATGCGGACGCCTTCGGGAACGCGTAGTACTTGGCCTGGTCGCCGTTGACGGTCGACCGCTGCGCGCGGACGGCGGCGGTCAGCAGCAGCCGTTCGCCGAGGGTGAGGAACTCCTCCTGGCCAAAGAACGCGAGGTCGACCTGGCGCAGCAGGAAGTCGTACGCGTTGATCGTCGACGCGTTCTGGAGGTTCTGCTGGCCGGCGAGGATGTTCTGCCCGACGATGTTGCCGACGCGCTGCGAGCGGTACTCGTACTGCGTGCCGGCCGACGTCGTGAACGACGTGCCCGACACGGGGCGGTACGTGTGCGCGAGCGTGAGCGCGGAGTTGCCGTAGATGTTGTTCCCCGATTGCAGCGTGAGCACGCCGGGGTTGGGCTGCGACGCCTCGAACTGCAGGAACGCCGGGACGCTGAGGTTGTCCTGCTGGTTGAAGAAGTCGATCCCGCCGTTGAAGCGCAGCGTCAGCGTCTGCCGATCCTCGGTCAGCAACGAATAGTCGGCCGTCACCGCGCCGATCTCGCGCCAGACCTCCTCGGGCGTGCGCGACAGGCTGAACGTCTGCAGCGGGTTGGACGACGTGAACGGGTTGACCGGGAACACTCCGTTGGTCGGCCGCAGGTCGTACCAGCTCGGCGTCGCCGGAAAGACGAAGTACGGCGTGACGTTGACGTTGTCGTTGTTCGAGAACCCGCGCTCGGCGAGCGAGTGCACGAAGTTGGCGCTGATCTGCGCGTTGAAGCGCGAGCTGAGCGCGGTGTTGAGGTTGGCGCGCAGCGACTGCTTGTCGTAGCCCGTGTTGATCGCGAGCCCGCCGTCGCGCTTGGCGAGCCCCGAGACGTAGTACTGCGCCGTGTTCCCGCCGCCACGCACCGAGACGTCGGTCTCGTACGACGTGCCGGCATTGTCGAACAGCTCCTTCTGGTGGTCGCAGAAGCCGTTGCACGCCGCGTAGTTGGCGCGCACGGTCGCGGAATCGAGCCCCGCGGCCGCGCCGCTCGCGAACGCCTGGTCCAGCGAGTAGTGGCGCTCGTCGAGGGTGCGCAGGATGTTGGCGCCGCCAACGCGCTGCGTCAGGTTGAACTGCGGGCGCCCCGCCTGCCCTTTGCGCGTCGTGATGATGATGACGCCGTTGGACGCGCGCGAGCCGTAGATCTGTGACGCCGAGGCGCCCTTGAGCACCTCGATGTTCTCGATGTCGTTCGGGTTGAGGTCCGCGATGCGGTTGACGCCGTTGTCCTGATTGGACGCGTTGCGCGTGCTCGTCGACGCGAGCAGCACGGCGTTGGTCCCGGGCTGGATCACGTCGTTGGAGATGATGACGCCGTCGACGATGAGTAGCGGGTCGGTGTTGCCGAGGATCGAGTTGGCGCCGCGGATGCGGAACTGCGCGCCGCCGCCCGGCGCACCGGAGTTCTGCGACACAACCGCGCCGGCGATCTTCCCCTGCAGCGCGTTGTCGACCGTCGGCTGCGGCACCGCGTTGAGCTCCGCGGCCGACACGACGGCGACGTCGTTGGCCGCGTTGCGGCGCGAGATCGTCGTGCCGACGCCGGTGACGACCTGCGTCTCCAGCTGCAGCACGTCGCGCGCGAGTGCGACGGCGCCGACGTCGGTCTGCCCGGCGGCGACCGTGACCGTGCGCGCCTGATAGCCGATGCGCCGCACGCGGATCGTCTGCGCGCCCGAGGCGATCTGGATCGTGAAGCGGCCGGTGTCGTTGGTGTACCCGCCCGTCTGCGAGCCGACGACCTGGATCGTCGCCCCGGAGAGCGGTACGCCGCCCTCGCCGGTGACGGTGCCCGTCACCCGCCGTTGGGCCTGCGCGCGGGTCGCAACGATCGACACGGCCGCCAGGGCCGCGGCGGCGGGGAGCAGCCTCCGGAACTCTCTCACGGGTTCTCCTGCGCAGTGGGTGCACCCACGTGCGTCCGCGCGCGCGGACGCACGTGGACGGCCGCGGCAACTGACGCGGCGGTAATGGAGGAGAGGACCCGGGTCCGGCCGCCGCCGTCACCACGACAGCGCGGATTTCTTCGCGACGTGCAATGAACGGCTTGGGGCCACAGCTTCTTGGGAGTGCCTGAGTCGTATGAACGCGTTCGAGTATGTCAGGTCGAATCCGAACCAATTCGAACCGGAGACGCGCAGTCTACGCCCGAAGCCGTGTGTCGAGCAGATCGAGCTCGCGCACGAGCCGCTGCCCCGTCTCCACGCCGACCTCGCGCGCGCGGATGCGCCGGAACACCTCGTCGCGCTCGGCCTCCAGCGCGACGAGCTGCAGCTCGCGTTCGGCCGCGAGCGCGTGGCGCGTCGTGTCCGCGTCCGCGCCGTCGGCCGTGCGTTGGGCGATGCGACGCCGGTACAGCGCCACGATGCGCGAACCCGCCGCGGTCCGCGCGTCGACGTCGGCGCCGGCGGCAGGCGCTTCGCGCAGCGCGCGCTCGACGGCCATGATCGCGGCTTCGGCCGCGGCTCCGCGCGTCCGATCTTCTTCCGCGGCGTGCGGCGACTCGGACGGCAACTCCACGTCCGCCAGCAGCAGCGGCAGCCCGGCGCTCGCCGAGACGAGCGACACGAGGATCACACCCGCCGCGAGCGTGATCGCGAGCGCCCGCGCCGGGAACGGCGAACCGTCGGGCCGCGCGAGCGGCAGCGTGAGCACGCCGGCCAGCGTGACCGCGCCGCGCACGCCCGCCAACGAGAACGCCGCGACCACGCGCCGGTTCGGCGTCGTCACGGGCAGCGCGCCCACGCCCGGGTCGCCGGATCTCGGCGCAACGCCCCGCGCCCGAAACAACGTGACGTGCAGCCACGTCGAGACCCAGACGTAACGAAGCAGCGCCAGCCCGGCGGTGATCGCGAGGACGTAGACGACGAGCCACCCCGGCTCGCGGTGCGTCGTGAGGCGAACGGTCTCGATCGCCGCGCCGAAGATCCCCGGCAGTTGCTCCCCGAGGATGACGAAGATGATCCCGTTCACCGCGAGCTGCATCACGTCCGAGACCGCGACGCGGCGCACGCGCGTCGCGGCGAGCGCGCGGCCCGAGCTCTCGACGATGCTCATCGTCACGCCCGCGGCCACCGCCGCCAGGATCCCCGAGCAGTGAACCTCCTCGGCCGCGAGGTACGCCGCAAACGGGATCAGGACGCTCGTGAGGATCTCCGTCCCGCTGTCCTCGCCAAACCGGTTCGCGCTCCAGCGCTGCACGCGCGTGATCGCCCACGTTACCCCCGCGCCAACGGCCACGCCGCCGATCGCGACCCACACGAACGTGAGCCCCGCGCTGGCGAGCGAGAACGTTCCCGTGAGCGTGGCGGCGATCGCGAACCGCAGGCAGACGAGCCCGGACGCGTCGTTGAGCAGCGACTCGCCCTCGAGGATGTGCATCATCCGCGGCGGGATCGGGACGCGCGCCGCGATCGCCGACACGGCGATCGGATCGGTCGGCGACACGACCGCCGCGAGCGCGAACGCGACGGGCAGCGGCATCGCCGGGATCATCCAGTGAATGAGCAGCCCCGCGCCGAGGACGGTAAAGACGACGAGGCCGAGCGCGAGCCCGAGGATCGTGCGCGCGTCCTTCAGCACCGCGTCGTTCGGGATCCGCCACCCGTCGAGAAAGAGCAGTGGGGGCAGGAACAGCAGGAAGAAGAGGTCGGGCGCGAGCTCGACCCGCAGGTGGGCCGCGACGCTGATGGCCGCGCCGAGGGCGATCTGAACGAGTGGGCGCGGAACCGCGACCGGGAGCATCCGCGCGACGAGGTCGCTCACCACGACGGCGAGGACGAGCACGAGGCCGATCGTGATCGTGTCCACGGCGGTCCTCGCGGGGGTTCGGTGGGACGACGTCAGGCGGGATCGAGCGCCGCGATCTCCCGCGCGATCTCGGCAGCGAGGCGCGCATTCGCCTCGAGCAGGGCGAGGTTCGCGCCGAGCGACCGGCCGTCGGTGGCGCGCTGCACCGCGGCCAGCAGGTACGGCGTGACTGCCGCGCCCGAGATCCCGTCGCGACCCGCTGCGTCCAGCGCGGCGGCGACCGCGCCGTCGATCAACGGGACGGGCAGCGCGGCATCGGCCGGCGGCGGTTGCACGACGAGCACCGCTTCGGTACGGCCTAACGCCTGCTGGTGCCGCCAGAGTGTCGCGACGTCCGCCGCGCGCTCGACGGTGTGCGGCACCGGGAGGCCCGCGTCGGCGGTGAAGAACCCGGGCAGCCGGCGCGTGCCGAAGCCGACCACCGGCACGCCGAGCGTCTCGAGCCGTTCCATCGTCGCCGGCAGGTCGAGGATCGATTTCGCGCCGGCGCAGACGACGACCATCGGCGTTCGCGCCAGCTCCAGCAGGTCGGCCGACTCGTCGCGCACCCAGCGCGCGGGCGAGGCGCCGGGCAGCTCGCGGTGCACGCCGCCGATGCCGCCGGTCGCGAACACGGGCACCCCCGCGAGCCGGCCGAGGGCGAGCGAGGCCGCGACCGTCGTCGCCCCATCGGCCCCGTCGAGCATGGCTGCGGCGAGGTCGCGCGCCGAGACCTTGCGCACCCGATCGCGGGCGAGGAAACGCGCCAACTCCTCATCCTCCAGCCCGAGCGTCGGCACGCCGCGGACGACCGCGCCGATCGCCGGCTCGGCGCCGCTCGCGCGCACCGCCGCCGTCATCCGCTCGGCCGCCTCGCGATTGGCCGGGATCGGCAGCCCCTGCGCGAGCACCGAACTCTCGAGCAGAACGATTGGCCGCCCAGCCGCGCGCGCCGTGCGGACCGCGGCCGACTCGCGGAGGCGCGCCGCCGTCATCCGGAGCGCGTGCTCGTGCGCGCGGTGCGGGCGCGCTGCGGTCGGCGCGCGCGGGCCCGCGGTGACGGCGCCGGCGGCGGGCGCAGGCTGTCGGGCACGGCCGGCGCGTTGAAGATCGACCCGGTGCCCGGCGCCGGGATCGTCGTCGGCGGCGCGGTGGCGAGCGCGCTGGCCGCCGAGTCGACCCACGCCTGAATGTCGAGGCGCTGGCGCTCCTCGGCGGGCACCTTGGCCGCGGTGCGGCCGACGTGGACGGTGCTGTCGGGGCCGACGGCGCTGTCGCCCGCCGGGCGCGTCACGCGGGGCCGCGTCAGCACGCCGGCGATCTGCGCGTCGGCGTGCGCGGTTGCGGCGGCGGAGGCGAGGACGAGCGCGCCGGCGGTGGCACCGACGCGGCGGCAGAACCAACGGACGGGAAGCACGCGCGGAATACGACGCATCATGGCGGGGGCGGCTGGCGGACGGCGGGCGGCGGCCACGCAGCGGCGATCCGCTGGCCCATGCGCGCCATCAGCAGTTGCGGTTCGGTGTCGAGCACCCAACGCTGGTCCTGGTTCTCTTTCGTGAACACACAGGCGACGACGCGCGACTGCAGGTACCAGAGCGTGCACTCCGTGCGCGCCGCGTCCACCGCGCCGGTCTTGTGCGGAGCGCGCACGCCATCCACGTAGCGCTGCAGCAGCTGCTCGTCCTCGTTGTGTTCGAGGATGTCGAGCATCGCCGAGTCGGCCGGCGGGCTCACGGCGCGGCCGTTGGCGAGCAGGGCGAAGAGCGACGCCATCTCGCCCGGCGTCGAGACGCCGAGTCCGTACTTGGCCGAGCTGTCGGGAGCGACGCTCGCGATGCGCAGGTACACCTTGGAGTGGACCTTCGTGTGTGGCAGGCCGAGCGCCTCCATCTTCTGCCACACGCGCCGGATCACGACGCGGTCGAGCAGGAGGTTGGTCGCCGTGTTGTCGCTCGTCGTGCTCATCAGCCACGCGGCATCGTGCACGGTGACCGCGAGGCCGGGGTGCATCCATTGCAGCTGACCACTGCCCGGCACCTGATCGATCTTCAGCACGGTGAGCGGGTCGTCGAGCGCGAGCTGCTTCTGCGCGACGAGGTCGAACACGGTGACCAGCACGCCGACCTTGATGAGCGACGCGGTCGGGAACGTCTCGTCGGCGCGCCAGTCGACGCGTTCGCCCGTGTCGAGGTCGTGGACCGCGTAGCCGACGATCCCATGGTGCGCGCCCTCGTACGGGGTGACGAGCGAAT
>DASWUT010000312.1:0-2625 GCA_036401455.1 Gemmatirosa sp.
TCGTCGCCGCGGTGCGCGAGCACCGCGCGCCGCGGACGCCGGGCGAGATGGGGCTGCGGGACATTCAGATCATGGAGTTGATCTATGAAGCGGCA
This sequence comes from Gemmatirosa sp., assembly GCA_036401455.1. Classification (GTDB taxonomy): domain Bacteria; phylum Gemmatimonadota; class Gemmatimonadetes; order Gemmatimonadales; family Gemmatimonadaceae; genus BPUI01. The sequence goes on from DASWUT010000312.1 coordinate 96, forward strand.
CGGGCGGGGCGGCCGGTCGCGGTACCGGCGGCGTGAGGGCGAGGGGGAGCAACGGCGGTCGCCGCCCTCCAGGGGTTGCCCACGACGAACGTGTCCGGAGAGCTTTGCCGGGTGCTCTCCTCCCCCACGACCGCCCCGACCGCCGCTGACCTGATCTTTCCCGGCCCGGGCGAGATGGCCGCACGCTGCCGCGGGTTCGACTGGGCGACGACCCCGCTCGGCCCCGTCGACGGCTGGCCGCAGAGCCTGCGCACCGCGGCGGGCATCGTGCTCGGGGCCGGCTTTCCGAGCCTTCTCTGCTGGGGGCCCGCGCTCGTCCAGATCTACAACGACGGCTACGTCCCGATCGCCGGCGCCAAGCACCCCGAGGCGTTAGGCCGGCCCACCGACGAGGTGTGGCCCGAAGCGCGGCAGTTCAGCGGCCCGCGGTTCGCGCGGGCGCAGGCGGGCGAGACGGTGCACGTGGCCGAGGCGCCCTACTCGCTCTACCGCCGCGGCCCCGACGCGCCGTCGGACGAGACGTTCTTCACGCTCTCCTTCAGCCCCGTGCGCGATGAGGCTGGAGCCGTCGGCGGCGTGCTCGTCACCCTCATCGACGTCACGCGCGAGGTGACGACGCGCCCGCTGCAGGCCGAGCGCGAGCGACTGCTGGCCGAACTCGCGGTCGAGCGCACGCGACTGGCGGACGTGTTCGCGCAGGCGCCGGTCGGTGTCGCCGTGCTGACCGGACCGCGCCTCGTCTACACGATGGCCAACCCGCGCTACGACGAGATCATCGGCGGTGGGCGCCCGCTGCTCGGGATCCCGGTCCGTGAGGCGTTCCCCGAAGTCGCCGGCCAGGGCTACTTCGAGATGCTGGAGCAGGTCTATGCCACCGGCGCCCCCACGTCGCACCCCGAGAGCCGCGTGCTCATCGACCGCGACCGGGACGGGGCGACGGAGGAATACTTCTACGACCTGCAGTTCGAGGCGCTCCGCGATGCGCATGGCGCGGTGTACGCCGTCGTGATCATCGCCGTCGACGTCACCGCCCTCGTGCGGTCCCGCCGCGAGGTCGAGGGCCTGCTGGCCGCGGCCGAACACGCCCGCGCAGAGACGGCCCGCGTGCTCGCCGCGACCGACGACGGCCTGCTCGGCACCGACATGGACGGGCGCACGACGTTCGCCAACCCGGCGGCCGAACGCATGCTCGGCTGGAAGGCCGCCGACATGGTGGGGCGGCCGCAGCACGCGCTCATCCACCACTCGCACGCCGACGGAACCCCCTACGCGACCGCCGACTGCCCGCTCTACCACGCGCGCAAGGCGGGCACGTCGACCCGCGTCGAGGGCGAGATGTTCTGGCGCAAGGACGGAACGCCGATCCCCGTCGAGTACGCGATGACGCCGGTCTTCGAGGACGATGCGATCGTCGGCGCCGTCGTCACCTTTCGCGACGTGAGCGAGCGCCGCGCCGCGGAAGCCGAGCGCGCGCGGCTGCTCGATGCCGCAGAGGCCGCCCAACGCGTCGCCGAGGAGGCCAACCGCGCGAAGGTCGAGTTCCTCGCCACGATGAGCCACGAGCTGCGCACCCCGCTCAACGCGATCGGCGGCTACGCGGAACTCTTGGAGCTCGAGATCCGCGGCCCGATCACCCCCGAGCAGCGCGAGGACCTGGCCCGCATCCGCCAGAGTCAGCGGCACCTGCTCCGCCTCATCAACGAGGTGCTGAACTACGCCAAGCTCGAGGCCGGGAGCGTGCACTATGCGGTCGCGGACGTGCCCCTCACGGACATGGTCGCCTCGGTCGCGCCGCTCGTCGAGCCGCTGCTCGCCGCGAAGTCGCTGTCCTACGACGACCGTGGGTGCGGCGACGCGCCGATCGTCGCCCGCGCGGACCGCGACAAGGTGCGGCAGGTGCTCCTCAACCTGCTGTCCAACGCGGTGAAGTTCACCGCACCGGGTGGGCACGTGGAGCTGCGCTGCGCGTCCGCCGCAGGGGGACGGGTGACGATCGCGGTGCGCGACACGGGCGTCGGGATCGCGGCCGACCAGGTCGAGCGCGTGTTCGAGCCGTTCGTGCAGGTCGATGCCGCGCTCACCCGCCAGCAGGAGGGCACCGGGCTCGGGCTCGCGATCAGTCGCGACCTCGCGCGCGGGATGGGCGGGGACCTGACGGTGGAGAGCGCGCCGGGCGTGGGAAGCACGTTCACGCTCGCCCTGCCCGAACGCTAGGCGAGCGCCCGCCTAACGTCAGGCCCGCGGCGCGCGCAGGGCCGGGAGCGCGTCGTCCCAGACGACGAGCCCGCGCACCCGCGCGCCCGCCGCGTTCAGCCGCGCGATCTCGCGCGTGAGCGAGGCGAGCGGTGTGTGGCCGGCGCGCGCGCAGACGATCACCTCGCGCGCCAGCACCTCGCGCGCGAGCGCCTCCGCGGCGGCCTGCGGCGTGGCCGGCGGCTCGGCGCCCGGAGCCGGCGCGGGTGGGACACTGGTCACCGTGACGTCGTACGCGCGTGCCAGCCGCGCGAGCACGGCGCGCGGGTCATTCTCC
>DASWUT010000313.1:0-7037 GCA_036401455.1 Gemmatirosa sp.
GCCGCACCCGCCATACGACCGGCTGAAGCGGCTCCCGACGCCCGACGTCACCGACGAGGGGCCGCACTTCAGCTACGCCGTGCAGTGGTTCTCGTTCGCGACGGTGTCGCTCGTCGGTGCGACCGCGTACGTGCGCGCCGAACGGCGCAAGCGACGAGGGTAGCGTGACCGCTTTCGGGAGCTACCGCGCGCCTAACGCACCGCGCGCCGCGCGGTCACGCGTCGTGCCGCCTCACGCGACGGCCTTCGTTACACGACCGCCTTCGGCGCCGGCTCGCGCGCGGTGATCATGCCCGAGAGCAGCAGCCCGAGGCCGAGAAAGAGGTGCAGCCCGACGTCGTTGCCGCCGAGCGGCACCATCCCGAGCCCGTCCGGAAGAACGACGCCGAGCGCGGCGAGCACGAGGTAGACGAGCCCCGCGCCGAGCAGATAGGTGCGCGAGCCGCCCATGCCGCGCGCGGCGAGCAACCCCCACGCGCCGAAGATGAGGTGCACGCAGTTGTGCACCACGTTCACCGGAAAGAGCCCGAACAGCGCCGGGGCGGTGAGGTGGTTCGGGTCCATGCTGCCGCCCGTGGCCGCGAATCCCGCGAGCCCGACGACGACGAACGCCCAACCGAACAACTGCGAGATCCGCTGTGCTGCGCGCATCCGGGGTACCTGATCGATGGTGCGGGAACCGGGAGACCTGCGGGAACGTCCGGCTGCCCGTGCAAGCCGCTTGCCCGCTCCGTCGCGGTGGTCGCGGCCTCAGCGCGTCGCGCGTCCCGGCCGGATCGACAGCAGTCCGACGGCCAGCGCGATCAGCACACCGCCCGCGACCGTACCCAACCCCGCGGGCTGTCGCAGCACAACGGCGCCCAGCAGGGCGGTGAAGAACGGCTCCACCGTCGAGACGATCGCCGACCGGACCGGCCCGAGTCGCGCGAGCCCCGAGAGGAAGGCGAGGAACGCGAACACGGTACAGACGAAGGCGAGCGTCGCGATCGCGAGCCACGCGGCGACTGGCAGCGCGAGCAGCGGTGCGCCACCATTCGCCGCTCCGTAGAGCGCCGGCGCGCCGAACAGCACCGCGGCCCCCGCGCAGACGAGCGCCGACGCGCCCACTGGGGAGAAGCGCGCCTGCAGCGCGCCGAGGTACGGGATGTAGAGCGCGTAGACGACCGCCGCGACGAGCGCGAGGACGATCCCGGGCAGCAACCCGCCCGCCGCCGCGACGCTGCCCGTCGCACTCCCCGGCAGCCCGATCGTGCAGCCGATCCCGGCGAGCGCCAGCGCGAGCGCCGCGAGCTTGCGCCGATCGAGCGGCTCGGTGCCCCGCACGGCCGCAAACAGCGCGACCCACGCCGGATACGTGTAGAACACGAAGGCAAGCGTCGCGACGCTGATCCACCGCAGCGCCGAGAGCGACAGAAAGGCGACCCCGGCCTGCCCGAGCCCGCCGATCACGACGGCAGCGAGCGCGGGGCGCCGTCCCACGCGCGACGCCTCCGAGGTCGCCGAGCCGCGCGCGGCGAGCACGCCGAGCGCCAGTGCCGCGATGAGGTAGCGCCAGAACAGCACGCCCACGAGCGACGCCCCGGCCAGCGGCGCTCCGGCGAGCGATGCTCCGGCGAGCGACGCTCCCTCGCGCCCCGCTGCCCCGCGCGTCGCGACGACGATGAGCGTGCTGATCGACCCGAAGCAGCACGCCGCCGCGGCGACCCGCGCGGCTCCACCCAGCACCCCCGCGCGCGCGCGCGCCACCGTGGCCGCGCTCACCCGGCGGTCACCGGCCAATCACCGGCTGGTCAGGTGCACGCGCGCGTCACCGCCGCGTCACAGCAGCGTGCCGTGCAGGATCACATACGCGACCGAGAAGTAGATGCTCAACCCCGTGACGTCGACGAGCGTCGCGACGAACGGCGCCGACGCGCTCGCCGGGTCGAAGCCCAGGCGCCGCAGCACGAAGGGCAGCATCGACCCGGCGAGCGAGCCGAAGGTGACGATCCCGACGAGCGCACACCCGACCGTTGCCGCGACGAGCGCCCAGTGCGGCCCGTAGCTGTACAGCCCGAGGTGCTGCCAGATCGTGATCCGCAGAATCCCGATCACGCCGAGGATCGCGCCTAACGCCAGCCCCGCGGGCAGCTCGCGGATCGCGACCCGCCACCAGTCCCGCAGCGCGACCTCCTTCAGCGCCATCGCGCGCGTGATGAGCGACGTCGCCTGCGAGCCCGAGTTCCCGCCGCTCGACATGACGAGCGGGATGAACAGCGTGAGCACCACCGCCTTCTCCAGCTCTCCCTCGAACCGCTGCATCGCGCTCGCCGTGAGCATCTCGGAGAGGAACAGCGCCGAGAGCCATCCCGCGCGCTTCTTGATCATCGCGCCGAGCCCGATCTGCATGTACGGCTCGTCGAGGGCCTCCATGCCGCCGAGCTTCTGCACGTCCTCGGTCTGCTCCTCCTGGATCACGTCGATGACGTCGTCGACCGTGATCACGCCCAACACGTGCCGCTCGGCGTCGACCACCGGCAGCGCGACGAGGTCGTAGTCCGAGATCAGCCGCGCCACCTCTTCCTGCGTCGCGTCGGCGCTCACGCTGCGCACGTCGGTCCACGCGACGTCGGCGAGCTTCGCCCCTTCGGGCGCGGCGAGCAGCTCGCGCAGTGACAGCACGCCGGCGAGCCGGCCGGCCGGGTCGGTCGTGTAGATGGCGTACATCGCTTCCTTCCGCCCCGTGCGCGCCACGCTGCGGACGCCGCGCAGCGCGTCTTCGACCGACAGCGTCTCGGGCGCGTAGACGAACTCCGTCGTCATCCGCCCGCCCGCCGTCGACGGGTCGTACGCGAGCAGCCGCTCCGTCTCCTCGCGCTCCGCCGTCGGAATCTCGGCGAGGATCTCGTCGGCGCGCTCCTCGTTGTCCTGCGACAGCTCCTCGAGCAGGTCCGCCCGGTCGTCGGGCGACATCTCGGTGACGAGGGCGGCCGCTTGCCGCGTCGTCATCGCGTCGAGCGCGAGCGCGCGCCGCTCCTCGTCGAGGTACTCGAGGACGTCGGCCGCGCGCGCGGGCGGCAGCGCGGTCAGGAAGGCGACGACGCGCTCCTCCGGAATCGCCTCGGCGACGTCGGCGAGGTCGGCCGGGTGCAGCTCCTCCGTTTCGAGGGCCACGCTCCCCGGGTCGTCGTCGAGGAGGGCGAGGATGTCGGGTGCGAGCAGCGCGCCGACCGGCCGATCGTCCGGCGCCCGCGAAGTGTCCGAAGGGTGAGGTGGCGTCATACGGACGTCCGGGGCGGTAAGGGTGGCGTGTCGCGCGCAATGTAGGCACGCCCATTCGGGGCGCCCACCCGCAATCCAGCCCCTACACCCCTAAGACCCGTAAGCGCCGTTCCTCTCGCGCATCGACGACGACGCACCCCGCCAGCGACACCGCCGCCTCGAGCGCGGCGCGCGTAACGGTTCCGTCGTGATCGACGGTCGCTCCGCCCATCCAGACCGCGGCCCCGGTCACCCCAGGCACACCGGAGAACGCGGTCTCGACCGCGCGCACGGCGTGCACGGCCGGCATGTCGGCGATCGTCAGGCTCCAGCGGCGCATCGCCGCTAAGCTATGTCTCGCCGCCCCCGCGCACGCGGGGTCCACCTCGCCCCCGGCGACCACCGTCGCCCTCACGTACTCGCATGAACGTCGCTTTCCTCGGCCTCGGCGACATCGGCGCGCCGATGGCCCGCCACCTCGCCGCCCCGCCCTTCACACTCGCCGTCTGGAACCGCACGCGGGCGCGCGCCGACCAGTTTGCCGCGACGCTCCCCGCGGACGCGGCGGCACGCGTGGCCGACAGCCCGGCCGATGCCGTGCGTGGCGCGACGATCATCGTCACCTGCCTCCCGACGTCGCACGAGGTCGAGGCACTGCTCGACGGTCCCGACGGCCTGCTCGCCGGGCTCGCGCGCGGCGCGGTGCTCGCCGACTGCACGTCGGGCGACCCGGACGGCTCGCGCCGGATCGCCGCGCGCCTCGCCGAGCGCGGGGTCGCGTTCATCGACGCCCCGGTGAGCGGCGGAACCATCGGCGCCGAAAAGGGCACGCTAACGATCATGGTCGGGGGCGAGGCCGCCGCGCTCGACCAGGCGCGCCCCGCGCTCGCCGCGTTCGGCCAGAAAATCGTACACGCGGGGCCGGTCGGCGCGGGTGACGCGCTCAAGGCGGTGAACAACGCGCTCCTCGCCGTGAACGTGTGGAGCACGGGCGAGGGGCTCGCCGCGCTCGAGAAGGCGGGCGTGCGGGCGGAGGTCGCACTCGACGTCATCAACGCGTCGAGCGGCCGTTCCAACGCCTCGATGAACCTGTTCCCCGAACGCGTGCTCACGCGCGCGTTTCCGCGCAACTTCCGCCTCGCGCTGCTCGCCAAGGACGCCGGCATCGCGGCCGACTTCATCCGCGGCCAGGGCGTCGACGCCCCGCTCATCTCGCGCGCGGCCGAACTGTTCCGCGACGCACGGGACACGTTAGGCGAGGCGGCCGACCACGTCGAGGCGGTGCGCGTGATCGAGGCGCAGGCCGGGGTCGAGATCGGCGGGGCGGCCGGGCACGACGAGACGCCGGAAGAGCAGGCGACCGACGTGCTCGAGCAGCCGCTGTGAGCGCGGCGAGCGTCCACCCGACGACCGAGCGCGAGGCAGCCGGGCGATCGTCGGCGCGGCCGCACCCCGCGCCCGCCGGGCTCGCGCGCGAGGCGTTCCCGGCGCTGGCGCGCGTGCACCACGGGTACCCGGTCGCGTACTTCGACGGCCCGGGCGGGACGCAGGTTCCGCGCGCGGTGGCCGACGCGGTCGCCGACTACCTGCTGCATCACAACGCGACCGCGCGCTGGGCCACGCCGACGAGCCAGGAAACCGACGCCGTCATCGACGCCGCACGCGCGGCGATGGCCGACCTGTTGGGCGCGCGCCCGCACGAGGTGGTGTTCGGGCACAACATGACGACGCTCGCCTTCCACCTCTCGCGCGCGCTCGGCCGCGCCCTCCCCGCGGGGCCCGGCGAGGGGGCGCCGCTGCAGCGGGGCGACGAGATCGTTGTCACCGAGCTGGACCACCACGCGAACGTCGCGCCGTGGCAGGCGCTCGCCGACGAGCGCGGCGCGGTGCTGCGCACCGCGCGTATGCACGCCGCGACGGGGACGCTCGACTGGGACCACTTCGCCTCGCTGCTCGGCCCGCGCACGCGGCTCGTCGCGGTGAACGCCGCGTGCAACGCGCTCGGCACGATCACCGACGTCGGGCGCGCCGCCGGCCTCGCACGGCACGTCGGCGCGCTCGTCTTCGTCGACGCCGTGCACTGGGCGCCGCACGCGTCGATCGACGTCGCGGTGCTCGCGCGCGCGGGCGTCGACTTCCTCGCCTGCTCGCCGTACAAGTTCTACGGCCCGCACGCTGGCGTCCTCTGGGGGCGGGCGGAGCTGCTCGCCGCGCTCGACGTGCCGCGCGTCGCGCCGTCCCCCGACACCGTGCCCGAGCGCATCGAGACGGGCACGCGCAACCACGAAGCCCTCGCCGGCACGACGGCCGCGGTCGACTTCCTCGCGTCGTTAGGAGGCGAGGATGGTCCGCGGCGCGCGCAGCTCACCCGCGCGTACGCCCGAATCCGCGCCGCCGAGCAGGCGCTCGTCGAACGCATGTGGGACGGGCTCGCGGCCGTCGACGGCGTCACGCTCTACGGCCCGCCGCCCGACATTCCACGCACGCCGACCGTCAGCTTCACCGTCCGGGGCCGACATCCACGCGACGTCACCGCCGCGGCCGCGGATGAGGGCGTGTTCCTGTCGCACGGCAACTTCTACGCGGAGACCGTCGCCCACCGATACGGCGTGCAGGCGCAGGGCGGATTCGTGCGCGCCGGCGCCGCGTGCTACACGACTGCCGACGAGGTCGACCGATTCATCGCCGCCGTCGCGCGCGCGACCGCGGCGTGCGTCGCGTCCGCCTCGAGCGTGACGACGTGGCCGCCCGGCGGCAGCGCGCGGGCGAGCCAGATCGTGCTGTAGCCACCGAGCGTGCCGAGTTCGAGCACCGCGCGGGCACCGCATACGCGCGCGAGCAGGTGCAGGAACTTGCCCTGCGCGGGGGCGACCTGGATGGGCGGTAGCCCGGCCGCAGCGCTCGCCGCGAGCGCGGCGTCGAGGGCAGGATCGGGCGGCACGAACAACCCGTCGACGAACGCGTCGACCGCGCCCCAGACCTCCACCATCACCCGGCGCGCCCGGAAGCCGGCGCCGTGACCGTCGGAGCCGCGGTTGGCATGACCCCCGGCGCCGTCGCCGCATGCGCGGCCCCCTCGGCCGCGACCTGCGTCCGCGCGAGGTCGACGGCCGGCCGGCGCGCGACGACCACTTCGCGCACGATGACCATCACGGCCGCGAGCAGTGGGACCGCGACGAGCAGGCCTAACGGACCGAAGAGCAGCGTCATCACCCCCTGCGCGAGCAGCGTCAACGCCGGCGGCAGGTCGATGCGCTGCATCAGCACCGGCACGAGCAGGTGGTTCTCGAGGAACTGCAGCAGCACGAACGCGACCGCGACGAGAACCGCCGTGTGCGGGCTCGTCAGGAAGGCCAGTGCCACCGCCGGCACGCCGCTCAGGAACGCGCCCACGGTCGGGATGAACTTGGTCAGCGCCGTCAGCACACCGAGCGCGAGCGCGGCCCGGACGTGCAGCCCGAGCAGGATCGCCGTCGTCGCCGCCCCGAGCAGCGCCATCGTGAGCAGCTGTGCGACGAGCCACCGCCGGAGCGCGATCGCCACCGACGAGAGCACCGCCGCTCCGCGCTCGCGGCGCAGCGCTGGCAACAGCGCGAGCAGCCCGCGCGCGTACTGCGACGGGTCGACCGCGAAGTAGAGCGCGAGGAAGATCACGAGCAGGAGCCCCGTTCCCGCGGCGACCGTCGCGCGCACGACGCGCAGCGGGTCCCCGCGGCCCGCCCCCGCGGTCCGGATGCGCTCGACGAGCCGCGCGCGCAGCGCCGCGCCGACGACCGACGGTGCCCGCGCGCCGGTGT
>DASWUT010000314.1:0-2202 GCA_036401455.1 Gemmatirosa sp.
TGAGTAACGACCGCGCCGGGATGTGATCCGGTGCACAATCGTCCGCTGATCGCAACGCCAGAACAGCCGGCCGAAGCGGCCACGTGACCAACGTCACGTTACGACCGGCGCGTCGCGACGCACCGTCGATCTCGCCTGCAACGGGGAGGACGAGCGACGTCGCGCGGACGATTCGCCGTATGGCACCGGCCGTCGCGCGATTTCGCGCGCTCGGGTGACGCCGGTCACGCGCCTAAGGGGAGGCGCCGCGGGCACGGCGCCTCGCGCCGCGCCCGCCGTCGAATCGCGTTAGGCGCGACGTCGAGTCACTCGACGCGACGCGGGCGAGGCGCTGCGCGAGCCTCCGCGTCAGACGTGCGGCTCGTGACCCTGGTCGTCGCGCGCGTCCGCGGCCCCAGCGCCGGGGCCGGGCGCCAGCGGCCCGCGCGCCGGCACCGGCCGGGCCCAGATCGCGACACGCTTCCGCGCGAACGACGCGATGAGCCCGAGGTGTCCGACGATCGTGCGGAGCACCTTCATCTTCGAGTGCCCGAGCACGCGCACTTCGAGCGTCGCGGGACATTCGACGATGACCGCGCCCGACAGCGCGAGCTCCCCGATCAGCTCGGCGATGCCGAGGAAGCCGCCGCGCGTCGGCTCGATCCTGACGACCGACGAGCGCCGGTACACGCGGAAGCAGCTCGTGTAGGTGTGCAGCGGCTGCCGCAGCACGACCCGGTACATCCGCGACAACGTCTTGGAGAGCGACACCCGCCACCGGGGCACGTTGTGCACGCGGCCGTCCGGGTGGTACGGCGACGCGGTCACCAGGTCCACGCCGTCGGTCATCAGCGGGACCATGCGCGCCAGGTCGTGCGGATCGTACGTGCAGTCGCAGTCGATCGAGCAGACGACGTCGGTCTTCGCGCTGCGGATGCCCATTGAGATGCTCGCGGCGACTCCGCGGTTCACGTCGTGGCGCAGCAGCCTGCAGCGCGGATTCTCCCCGAAGAGATGGTGGAGAAGGCTCCACGTCCCATCGACGCTGCAGTCGTCGACGAAAACGTACTCGAGCTCGTACCGCGCGGCGAGCAGCCGCTCGACGTCCTTGAGCGTGTTCGCGAGGTAGGGCAGCGAGTGCTCCTCGTTGTAGCACGGCACCGCGAGCGTGATGCGCTGCGGCGCGCCGCGCGCCGCCGGAGCGAGCGCGATCGGGAGCCGGCGCTCGTCGCGGTCGTCATGGCGCGGCGCCCACCTCGTGAGTTCGTCCTCCGGCGCGACGGGCGCCGTCGCGGCGACGCCGAGGTAGTCGCGGATGCCGGAAAACGAGTAGCGACTGAAGTAGTGCGCCAGGATCGCCGGCACCCGGTCGAGGTTCCTATACTTGCGCACGCGGTTGAGGAGCGGCGCGGCGGTGATCTGCGGCTGGCCCGGGTCGAGCTCCCAGGTGTGGAAGTACATCGTGAACGGCGCGCCCGGGTAGCGATCGTGCCAGTGGGCCACGGCGCGCGCGACCACGGGCTGGGGCAACTGCCGGAAGTAGTTCGCGGCGCCGACCGGGAGCAGGGCGCGCCCGATGCCGACGGTCGAGATCGGGAATTCCCACAGCGTCCGGTCCCCGAGCTGCCGTCGATGGGCGAAGCGGTGCGCCAACTCCGGGCGCGGCGAGAGGAAGATCGGTTTGACGCTCGAGTCGTAGAGGTAGCCTTCGTTCGCCAGCACTTCGAGCGCCCAGAGGTCGGTCGCGGTGAGCCACCCCGGCGCCCGGTAGCCCAGCACGCGCTGGCCGCTCGCGCGCTCGATCGCGTCGCGCGAGCGGGCCAGGTCGTCGCGGAACTCGGACGCTGACAGCTCCCGGAGGCTGCGCTGGTTGTAGCCCTTGCTGGCGATCTCGTGGCCCCGCCGCGCGACCTCCGCGAGCACTTCGGGCATCGTGTTCGCGATCCAGCCGAGCGTGAAGAACGTGGCACGGATGCCGAACTCGTCGAGCAGGTCGAGCGCGCGCAGCGTGCTCTGCTCGACTCGCGTCTCGAACCGCGGCCAGTGCGCGCGCTGGATGACCCGTTCGAAGTTGTGGTAGTAGTCCTCGAGCGCGACCGTGAGGATGCACGGCGCGGACGTCCTCACGCCGTCCGTCCTCGGCGGGGACGGACTCCGCGCGCCCGAGCGCGGAGGCGCCGTCGGGCCGCCGGCGACGTCGGACTCACGCGGGGCGACGGGCAT
>DASWUT010000315.1:0-2678 GCA_036401455.1 Gemmatirosa sp.
GCCATCCGCGAAGCACTCGGCGTCCGGCCCGGCGATCGCGTGACGTTCCGTCAGGACCACGACGGCCGTGTGATCGTCGAGGCGGCAACGGTCGATCTGCGCTCGCTGCGCGGCATGATCCGCACGGACGTGCGCGGCGTGACGCTCGAGGACATGGAGGCCGCGATCGAAGCCGGGGCGCTCGCGAGTGCCGGCTTTCGGGCCGCGACCCCGGCCACGGCGCGGCGCGAGGACGCGTCCCGGCCGCGCCGTGGGCGCACACCACGACCGGCCCGTTAATCGTCCGCACGCCGCCACATGCGCGCGCTCGACACCAACGTGCTCGTGCGGTACATCGTCCACGACGATGACGCACAGCACGCGGCGGCGGCCGCGCAGATCGACGGTGCCGTCGAACGATCCGAAACGTTCTTTGTCTCGGATCCAGTGCTGTGTGAACTGGTCTGGGTCCTTCGCGCCACGTACAGGCAGGACCGCGCCGCCCTGGTCCCCGTTCTCCGGTCGCTCGTCGCCGCGCAACACCTGACGTTCCCGGAGCGCGACGGCGTCGTGCGCGCCGTCGACGCCTTCGCACGCGGCCAGGGGGACTTCGCCGACTACCTGATTCGCGAACGCGCGCTCGCCGCCGGCTGCGACGCCGTCGTCACCTTCGACCGCGCCCTCCACCGCGAGCCCGGCTTCGTCCCGCCAGCGTAGACGCCCAGCGCGCACGGCCCCTCACACCCGCGCCGGCCCCGGCGCGACGAGCGCCGGATCGTTCACCGTCTCCTCCACCACCCGCCCGTCGAACAGGTGCACCGTGCGCTCCGCGTGCAGCGCGTACCGCGGGTCGTGCGTCACCATGCACACCGTCGCCCCGCCCCGATGCAGCTCCTTCAGCAGCTCCATCACGCTCTCGCCGTTGGCGCTGTCGAGGTTCCCCGTCGGCTCGTCCGCGAGCACGATCGCGGGGTCGCCCACGACCGCCCGCGCCACGGCGACGCGCTGCTGCTGACCGCCCGAGAGCTGGGCCGGGTAGTGCTTCTGTCGGTGGCTCATCCCCACGCGCTCGAGCGCCGCCGTCACCCGCCGCCGCCGCTCGGCCGCGCCTAACGCATACTCCCCGGATCGGTACGTCAGCGGCAACTCGACGTTCTCGTACACCGTCAGGTCGCCGATCAGGTTGAACGCCTGGAACACGAACCCGATCCGCCGGTTCCGCACCCGCGCCCGCTCGGCTGCGTCCAGCGTCGTCACGTCCTGCCCGGCGAGCATGTACGTCCCGCCGCTCGGCGTGTCCAGCAGCCCGAGGATCGAGAGCAGCGTCGTCTTGCCGCACCCCGACGGGCCGGCGATCGCGACGTACTCCCCGTCGCCGATCTCGAGGTGGACGGCCGAGAGCGCGTGCGTCTCGACCTCGTCGGTGAGAAAGACCTTCTGAACGCCGTCGAGCGAGAGGAGGGAAGCCATGGGGCAGAATGGGTTACTTGATCCGCAACTTGTCCTGCGCATCGTACTGCGACAGATCCGAGATGATCACCCGGTCGCCCGGCCGCAGCCCGCGCGCCACCTCGACCGCGTTCACCGACGCGCGGCCTAACGTGACGCGCACCCGCTCCGCCGTGCTTCCGTCCGCCGACAGCCGGAACAGCCCCACCGTGCTTTCCGGCTGACCGTACGCCGGCCGCCCCACGTACAGCACGTCCGGCAATCGCTCGATCTCGACCGTGCCGTCCACCGACAGGTCCGCGCGCGCGCCCGGCGGCAGCGCGCCGTCGAGCGCGACCTCGACCGCGACCGTTCCGTTCTGGACCGACGGATCCACGCGCATCACGTGCCCCGGCATCACGCCCGTCGTGCCGCCCGTTGCGACCGCGGCGCCCGCGCGCTGCTCCGCCCCACCCGCCGTCCCCGTGCGCGTGTCGATCGCCACCGGTTGCCCCACCGCGACATCCTTCGCCTGCGTCTCGGGCACGCGGAGCACCGCCTTCAGCCGCCCCGGTTGCGCGACCCGCGCGAGCACCTGCCCCGGCACCACCCACTGCCCGAGGTCCAGATCCATTGCCTGCAGCACCCCCGAGTCGCCGGCCACCACGTGCATCCCCGTCACCCGGTCGCGCTGAAACTGCGTGACCGCACGCAACCGCTCGACGTTCGCCCGCTCCAGCGCCATCTGCTCCCCCACCGTGCGCCCGGCGAGCACGAGCCGCTGCTGCTCCACCTCGCGCCGGCTCGCGAGCGACGCGGCCTTGTCACGCGCGCTCGCCAGCTCGTTCCCGGTCACCATCCCCTTCTTGCCTAACGCCTCGTAGACGTCCGCCGTCCGCCGCGCGTCGGCGTAGTCGCTCTGGATCGACGCCACCGCCGACTGCTCGGCCAGCCGCTGCGTCTCGAGCTGCGCGCGCAGACTCACCAGGTTTGCCTCCGCCGCGCCGAGCTGTCGCTCCGCATCCAGCAGCTGCAGCTGCACGTCCGGGTTGGACAGCTCGAGGATCACCGTTCCAGGCTCCACCGTCGCGCCCGGCCGCACGAGCAGCTGTTCCACACGCCCCTGCGTGAGCGCGGAGATGAGCCGTACGTGCTCGGGCACGAGCGTGCCCGGCGCGCGCACCTGCCGCACCAGCGGCCCGCGCCGCACCGTGTCGATCCACAACGTCGCGCGCTCCACGCTCGGCGCGGCCGGCTCCAACCGGGTGAGC
>DASWUT010000316.1:0-1672 GCA_036401455.1 Gemmatirosa sp.
CATCTGCGAGCGGGCCATCGACGCCGAACAATGGGAGGCGTTCCGATTCTCGCGAGCCGCGGCTGGACGTGCGTCCGTGGCGCAGGTAGTCGACGTAGAAATACCCGCCGACGAGCACGGCCCCACTGGCCAACACGACGCCAGCGACGACGGGTCCGTCAAGCATGCGCGGCGGTCCGCAGGGAGGGAAGCGACGGTCGCGCAGGCCGCGGCCGAACGGGCACAGGATTCTCCGGAACGATGGTGATCGACACGCAGGGCGGCGCACGGCCTCTGGCCGCGCGTGCGCGTCGTTCTGGTTGACGCATATACCCGCGGAAAGTATACTCCGAAGTTCGTTCGGACCTGTAGCTCAGTTGGTTAGAGCGCACGCCTGATAAGCGTGAGGTCAGTGGTTCAACTCCACTCAGGTCCACGTGTCGGGAGTGGAACGACCCGCGGCGCCGCCCTTTCGGGCCGGCGCCGCGGGTCGTTTTACGTCGGGACGGTGCGGTGCTTGCCCGGCGACGAGTCGTGCACGATTCCTGGCCCACGTCGCTCCAACGCGCGCGCACGCTCATCCTCGCGCATGGCTGGAACACGACCGCGTATCAGCTGCTCAATCCCGGGTTCACGCTCTGGTTCTCGGCAGACGCGACCGCCGTCGTCGGGTACGTCGCGCACGCCGGGGTGCGTGTCGTTGGCGGAGCACCGGTGTGCGCACCCGATCGCCTCGCGGCCGTCGTCGCGGAGTTCGAGGGCGACGCCGCGGGAGCCGGCGACAGCGTCTGCTACTTCGGCGCGGAGGGTCGGTTGGAGTCGTTGCTCCATGGCGATGCCCAACACGCGCGCGTCTGCCTGGGCGCGCAACCGGTGTGGCGGCCCGAGGCGCTCGGCGCGGCCGTGCGCGCGCGCTCGTCGCTTCGCGCGCAGGTGAACCGCGCCCGGAACAAGGGGGTTGCGGTCGTCGAGCGGCACGTCAGCGACGTGTGCGAGGATGCGGCCCTGCGGCGCGTGTTACGCGAGTGGCTCGCCACGCACGGTCTCCCAACGCTGCATTTCCTCGTCGAGCCGGACACCTTCGACCGGCTCGGCGATCGTCGCGTGTTCGTCGCCGAGCGCGGAGGCGAGGCAGTCGCATTCCTCGTGCTGACACCGGTCCCCGCGCGTCACGGGTGGCTCACGGAGCAGTTCGTCCGTGGGACGCAGGCGCCCAACGGGACGATCGAGACGCTGCTTGCCGCGTCAGCTGCGGCCGTCGCTGCGGAGCATGCGGAGTACTTCACGCTCGGCCTCGCGCCGCTCTCGCGGCGCGGCGGGCCTCCGCCGGACACGGGCGTGCCGCTCTGGCTCCGGTTGACGCTCCGGTGGGTACGAGCGCACGGGCGACGGTTCTACGACTTCGACGGGCTCGACGCGTTCAAGGCCAAGTTTCAGCCCGAGCACTGGGAACCCGTGTACGCGATCGCTCGTGGGCGGGCGTTCCCACCGCGCGCGCTGTATGCGATTGCCGGCGCGTTCGGCGGCCGTGCACCGGCCGGGCTCGTCGCCGCGGCGGTCGCGCGCGGGGCGCGCACCGAGTACACGCGCTGGCGTCAGCGGCGAACGCGAACACCCGCGCGTGCTCCGGAGCCCGCGTCCGCGGGCGGCTAACTTCACGCGCGCCGGCCCGACCGTGGGCCGGCCACGACAC
>DASWUT010000317.1:0-8508 GCA_036401455.1 Gemmatirosa sp.
AGAGCACCACCGCCGCCCCCGCACCCGCGCGCGCCGTGATCGTCGCCTTCATGCGACGCATCCCGGACGGGTCCAGCCCCGTCAGCGGCTCGTCCAGCAGCAGCAGCCGCGGGTCGTGCAGCAGCGCACACGCGATCGCCAGCTTCTGCCGCATTCCGCGCGATAGCTCGCCCGGCAGCGCGCGCCGCTTGTCTCCGAGCTCCAGCTCGTCGAGCAGCGCCGGCGCGCGCGCCGCCGCATCGCGCACGCCGTACAGCCGCGCCACGAAGCGCAGGTGCTCCTCGACCGTCAGGTAGTCGAACAGATGTGGCTCGTCCGGCACGAACGCGAGGGCGCGCTTGGCCGCCACCGGATCGCGCGCCACGTCCACCCCGGCCACGTGCACGCTCCCCGCGCTCGGCGTCAGGATCCCCGCCGTACAGCGCAGCGTCGTCGTCTTGCCCGCGCCGTTCGGCCCGACGAGTCCGACGATCTCGCCGGCCGCGGCCGTGAACGACACGCCGCGCAGCGCGAGTCGACCGTCATAACGCTTCCGCACGTCGCGGAGCTCGAGCAGGAGGTCGGGCAACACTCCGAAAACGTAACGCGGCCCCCCTTCGCTCGTCCCCACGTTGCTCCCCCCCATCCGCCCGCACCCCGCGCCCATGCGCACCCTGTTCCGCCGCGCCGCGCCCGCCACCATCGCCCCCCAGGCCCCCGCCACCCCGGCGCCGCCCCCGGCGTACGACCCGGCGACCGCGAGCGCCGGCGTCAGTGGGATTCACGACGTGTTCGTCGGGCGGCAGCCCATCTTCGGCGACGACGACCGCCTGTTCGCCTACGAACTCCTCTACCGCGGCGGTGCCGCGCAGACCGCCGCGAGCGGTGCGTCGTCGGAACAGATGTGCACCGACACCGTGCTGCACACGCTCATGACGATCGGCCTCGGACCGCTCACCGGCGGCACGCTCGCGTTCGTCAATCTCACCCGCGACTTCCTGCTCGGCCGCCTCTACGAACTGTTCGAGCCGAGCACGGTGATGATCGAGCTCCTCGAAACGGTCGAGCCCGACGAGGAGGTGGTGCGCGCCTGCGAACGCCTTGTCTCACAGGGGTACTCGCTCGCCCTCGATGATTTCGTCAACCGCCCTGCGTACGAGCCGCTCCTCAAGCTCGCGAGCGTCGTCAAAATCGACGTCCTCGGGCAGAGCGAGGCAGAGCTCAAGCGCATCGCGGACGAACTGCGCCCCTACGGCGTACGTCTCCTCGCCGAGCGCGTCGAGACCTCCGAGGTCCGCGACGCCTGCCGCCGCCTCGGCTTCACGCTCTTCCAGGGCTACTTCTACAGCCGCCCGCAGATCGTCTCGCACCGCGAGCTCGGCGTCGAGCACTCGACGCTCGTTCGGCTGATGAACATGCTCGATGATCCCGCGGCCACCGACGCCGACATCGAGCAGGCGTTCAAGGGCGACCCGTCGCTCTCCTACAAGCTGCTCCGCATCGCCAACTCGGCCGCGTTCTCCGGGCGCGAGGTGTCGTCCATCGGTTTCGCCCTGCGCATGGTCGGGCGCAAGCCGCTGCACCGCTGGCTCACCCTGCTCTTCGTCTCGAGTATGGCTTCGCGCAGCGGCATCTCGCGCGAACTCGTTCTCGCCGCGCTCGCCCGCGGCCGCCTCTCCGAACTCGTCGGCGAGCGCGGCGCGCAGGCACGCGGACTGCGCGCGAGCATGGTCGCCACCGGGCCACTCTTCCTGACCGGCCTCTTCTCGCTTCTCGACGTGCTCCTCCGCATGCCCATGGACGGCGTGCTCTCGCGCATGTCGATCGCGGCCGACGTCAAGGCCGCCCTCCTCACCCGCTCCGGCCCGTATGCGGCGACCCTCGCCCTGGTCGAGGCGCAGGAGCGTGGCGATTGGGATGCCGTCACCGACGCGTCCTCCGCGATCGGCGTCCAGCCGAACGCCGTCAGCGGCGACTACGCCGCCGCGCTCGGCTGGGCGCGCGAACGGCTCGCCAGCGCGGCCTGACGAGGCCAGGGCGTGATCGTGCCGGCGCCGTGCCGCAACGGCGCGGTACGCGCCATGCCCTCGGGTCCGCCATGTCCCCGGTCGTGATGTCCCCGGTCGTCATGCCCCCGGTCGCCAGCGCGTCCGGCGCGCCTCCGGTCGCTCCTGTGTCCGACACGCCGCCCTCCGCGCCGGCCGACCACGTGCTCACCGGCCCGTGGTCGCTCGACGGCGTTCGCACGGTCAGCCTCGCCGTCATCGCCGCCGTGGCTGGCGGCGCCGCGCTCTGGGCCGGGCGCGACGTCTTCGTCCCGCTCGGGCTCGCGGCCGCCTTCGCGTCGGTGCTTCGCCCCGTCGTCCGCTGGCTCCGCGACCGGGCGCGGTTCCCCGTGCCCGCGGCCGCCGCGGTCGTCATCCTCGCTCTGCTCGCTGCGCTAGGCGCCGCCGGCATCGCCCTCGAGGAGCCCGCGCGCGACCTCGTCACCGAGATGCCGCAGCTGCTGACCAAGGCGCGTACGCGCCTCGACGAGCTGCGCCGCCCCCTCCAGCGCGTGACGCAGGCGATCGACGGCTCCGACGCGCGCACCCGCGGCCGCCGTGGTGCCGTCGGCGGTGCGGCAGGCGGAGCCGCGGCGGGCACGCCGGGCAGCGCCGGTGTCATCCCCGGCGTCCCTCCGAGCGCGCTCGGCACCGCGATCGAGCGGCTCTTCGGCACCACGGCCGGCCTGCTCGCCAGCACCGCGGAGGTGCTCCTCCTCCTCTTCTTCCTGCTCGCCGGCGACGACCGCTTCCTCCGCCGCCTCGTCGGCAGTCTGCGCGACCCCAACGCCAAGCGCGCCGCCGTCGAAGTCGTCCGCGCCTCCGAGGCGCATGTCGCCCGCTACCTCGGCACGCTGCTCGTCATCAGTTCGGGGCAGGGCGCCGTCGTCGCCCTCGCCCTCTGGGCCCTGCGGGTGCCGAATCCCGTCGTCTGGGGGCTCGCGACCGTCGTCCTCGAAACGCTTCCCTATCTCGGTGCGGCGGTGATGGTCACCGGCCTCACCGTCGTCGGCCTCGCGTCCACCAACTCGGTCGCCGCCGCGCTCGCGCCGCCCGCGACGTACCTGCTCGTCAGCACGCTCCAGAACAGCTTCGTCAGCCCGATCGCCTATGGGCGCCGCTTGCGCCTGAACCCGTTCGCGATCCTCGTCGCCGTACTTGCCGGCTACGCGCTGTGGGGCGTGGCCGGCGTCTTCCTCGCAGTGCCGGCCGCCGCCGCGCTCAACGTGCTCGCCGAACACGTTCAGGCCCTCGCACCGCTTGGAGCGTTTCTGCGGGAGTAGTCGCGGGCGTCCCTGCGTGGCGTACTCCCTCGTGACGTTGGCATCAGGCCCGTCGTCCCGGGTGCGGACCAGTCCGCCCCCGCCGTCGTGCCCGTCATCGCTCCCGCTTCCGCGCCCGCTGCCGCGCCCGCGGCCGCCTCCTGCCCATCGCGCCGCACGGCACGGGCGGGCTACTCGCTCGTCGAGCTGTTCGTCACGCTCGTCGTCATGACCGTGGCGATCGCCGCGCTCGCGCCGCGCGTGAACCGCGCCGCCTACGATGCGGACGCCGCCGCGCGCGTCATCACCGGCGCGCTTCAAACCGCCGAGCGCCTCGCCGTCACCGAGCAGTCGACCGTCGTCGTCGGCTTCGACACGACACGCGGCCGATTGCGCATGCTCGAGGACCGCAACGGGAACCTGCACTACGATCCCGCCGTCACCGACTCCGAGCGCGTCACCTGGCGGCCGGTCGACACGCGCGCAGCCGCATTCGCGCAGCCGCCCGTCGGTGTCAACGGCAGCGTGTCGGCCTCACTCGCGAGCTTCACCACCCCCCCCGCGACCACGGACGGCCTGCCGAGCGTCGTGTTCCGGCGCGACGGAGCGGCGAGCGACAACATCGAGGTCTACGTTCGCGTGCGCCGCGGCGCGATCACCGAGTGGCGCGCGATCACCGTCGCGCGCGGCACCGGACGCGTGACGTGGTGGGCGTGGAACGCCGGAGGTGCCGTGTGGGCACGAAAGAGCCTGTGACCCGCCTCCCTCGTTCGCGCCGCGGCGCGCGCCGCGCTCCGCGCGCCGGGTTCACGCTCGTCGAGGTGGTCTTTGCCATCGCGATGCTCGGCGGCGTGCTGCTCGGATTCGCCGCGTTCACGCGCAACTTCGTCCGGGCGACCAACGGTGCGTCGCTCCGCGCCACGGCCAGCGACCTCGCCGTCGAGCGCGTCGAGGCCGCGAAGGCCGCAACGAGCTACGCCGCGATCGACGCCCTCGCCGGCACCGAGACGACCATGGCCGACGCGCCTCCCGGGTTCGCGCGGCGCACCATCATTCTGCAGACCAAGACCGCGGCGGTCGACTACAAGACCGTGACCGTCGTCGTGACGCACCCGGCGCTCGCGACCTCGGTCAGCAAGACCACCGCGATCGCGGCGTTCTGACCATGCGACGCGCCACCCAGCCGTCGCGCGCGCGCCGCGGCTTCACGATCGTCGAACTCCTCGTTGCCGCGGTGCTCACCGCGGTCATCATCGGCGCCGCGCTGCCGTTCATCATCGGCCAGCCCAAGGTGATCGCCGCGGCCGCGGTGCGCGGCGACGCCGGGCAGAACGCGCGCTTCGCGCTCACCACGCTCGACCGTGAGCTGCGCATGATCGGTACCGGCACGCTCGCGACGCAGCCCATGCTCGTCGCCGCCGACCCGTACGCGATCACGTTCAACGCGGACCTCGTCACGCGCGACTCGACCGACATCTGGGGCGTGAGCTACGACCCGAGCGTCGACAGCACCGCCGCGATCGCGCTCCAGCCCCCAGCCGTGTCGCTGCCCCGCGCGCTCGGCACGTACCCGCAGGTGCCGTTCGCCCTCGCCGACGGCAGCCCTGCGTATGCGGAGACGGTTTCGTACTGGGTCAGCCCCGACTCGTCGAGCCCGCGGCCTAACGAATATGTGCTCTTCCGCAAGGTCAACCGCCTCGCGCCCGTCGTCGTCACCACCGGCATCTACATCAAGCCCGGCGACGTGTTCTTCAAGTACGTGTGGGTTCGGGACACGACGGCCGCCCTCGACACCGTGCCGGCGAGCGCGTTCCCGCTGCGCCACACCGCCGCGATCCACGGGTCCGCCGCCGACACCGGCGAGAACGGCCGCGTCGCGTCGCAAGTGGACCGAGTCCGCGTCGTAGTCGTCAACGCGGCCGGCCAGTACCGCGACCCGCGGCGCAACGGCGCGCTCGGCCAGCGCACCGCCCGCGCGAGCACGACGCTCATCAACGTCACTGCGCTCCGCCGCAACGCGTGCGGCACCGCCCCGGACGCGTCACCCGCGACCGCCGCGCTCTCGTCCAGCGGCGGCACGCCGGACCACGTCACCGTGAGCTGGACGGCGGTCACCGACGACGGCGCCGGCGAGCGCGACATCGACCGCTACCTGATCTACCGATCGATCAACGGAGGTCCGTTCACCAACCCGATCGCCGACGTGCCGGCGGCCGGCCAGGCTGGTCGGGCCTACACGTACGTGGATTACGACGTCAAACGCGCTCCCGTCTCGCCGCAGACGGCGTCGAGCACCAACAGCTTCGTCTACGCCGTCGTCGCCCAGGACTGCCAGCCGCAGGTCGCGACCATGTCGCCGACGACGGCGCTCCAGGTTCCTGTCGTCCCCTGACCCTCGCCGCCATGCGCCGGTTCGCCGCTTCCCGCCGCGCCGCCCGCCCGCGCCCGCCATCTGGCGAGCGCCGCGGCGGCGCGCTCCTCCTCGTCCTGTTCGCGACCGTCGCGCTGGGCGCGGTCGCCGCGTCGGCCATCGCCCTGACGCGCACGACGACGCTCGTCAGCAAGTACTACGAGCGCGAGCGCGATTTCCGCTACGCGGCCGAGGCGGCGCTCGCCATCGGCCGCAGCCGCGTGCAGCGCGACACCTCGCTCCACCTGCCCGACAGCGGCTTCGTCACTGTCCCGCGTGCCCCCATCTACAACGCGAGCGGCGTCGCACTGTCGCGCACCGGCGTCACGCTCTACATCGGCAAGTCGGGGATCACGAGCGGGCAGTACGGGCAGTTCGTGACCGTCGTCGCACGCGCGGACGACGGCAGCAACACCCGCTACGTCCGCCGCCTGGAACTCGCGGCCGAGAACTTCGCGCGCTTCGCGATGTTCACCAACACGTGGTCGAGCGGCCTTGCATACGGCACGGGCGAGTTCATCCGCGGGCTGGCGTGGAGCAATCAGAACTGGGCGTCGTACGGGTCGCCGACGTACTACGACACGGTCGGCGCCGTGTCCACCGTCGACGCGTCCAATGGCACGCCTAACTACGTCAAGGGCCCGGGCGCGGTGAAGCCCAACCAGGCGCCGATCCCGATGCCCACGGTATCGCGTCTCGCGTTCATGCCCGGCTACGCCGCCGCCGCGAACCTCAGCTTCACCGCGGCGTCCAACACGACCCTCCGCCTCGAATTCGTCGCTGCCGACATCGACGCGAACGGCGACTCTGTGGGCCTCAACGAGGGCTTCGTCCGCGCGTTCCAGTCCTACCCGGGCAACGCGCCATCGGGGTTCGCGTACAGCGACCGGATCGTTCTCAAGAGCTGGGGCACCGGCGCACCGCCCGCGTGGACCGACAGTCTCTGCGGCGACTTCCACGCGGGCAAGTTCTATCCGGTCATCGCCCACAAGATGAAGTGGATGAAGGACTCGCTCGGGACGACGAGCGACATGTACACCATCCCGACCAACAACACCCCATCCGCGCCGACGACCACCGAGCACGACTACGTGATGCGCAACCCGGGCGCGCGCTGCTATCCGGCTGGCTCGCCGCAGCTCGTTGCTGTCGACCGCGACACGAGCAAGCTGAGTCCGTCCGGCAGTAGGTGGGCGCTGCAGGACGGCTACAAGGGCGGCTCGGACACCACGTTCACGCCCAACGGCCGATGGGGCAGCTGGCTCGCGTGGCCTGGCGCCGTGAACGCGGCCTTGTCGTCCAGCAAGCGGAAAGGGCAGGCGAAGTGGCTGTTCCCGCTCAGTAAGCAGATGAACGCGGGGTGGAAGGGCATCGTCTACGTCAACGGCAACGCCTATGTGTCAGGACTGCTCCGTTCCCGGGTCACGCTCTACGGCTCGGGCTACCTGACGTTCCTGGACGACCTCGTATACGTCGTACCGCCCAACACGCCGGGCATCGACTGCAACGCGGACGGGTCCAACATGCTCGGGATCATCGCCGTCAACGACATCATGATCGAGGACAACGCGCTGCAGCGGCCGCAGCGCATCCTCAACGCCGCCCCGCCGATCGCGTACGACACCAACCAGGTACGCTTCCTGTCCGGGACAGGTCCCAACTTCCGCCTCAACGCCGTGCTCATGTCGCTCACCGGTACGGTCGGCGTGAACAATTGGCAGGGCGGGCCGAGCGTCACGGCGGGTAACTGCATGGGGCAGGCGACGTCGGGCGGGTGCATCGCGCAGATCGGTGGTGTGATCGAGCAGTCGATCTCGGCGACGTGGACGGGTAACGCCACGGGCTTCGCCGAGAACCGCGAGGTCGATCAGTGCATGCTCGTGACGTCACCGCCGTACTTCCCGACGACGGGCCGGTACCTGCTCAACCGCTACTACGAGAGCGACCCGTCGCGCTTCGATCCGGTGTCGCTGTTCAAGTCGCTGCAGGCGTACTGACGCGCGGATCGGCGTTGGGCGCGTGCGCCTGAGGGTCGTCGCGGCAGCGTAGCACCACGGACGGCGGATTTCCGCCGTCCGTTTCGCGTTCTGGCCGCGGCGCGCGGTAGCGTCGGTGTTGCCGAATGCGTGGCGCGGCTGCCACAGGTGGCGCCGATGACGTGCGCCGTCAGCTGCGGACAGCGGCCCGGGCAAGCGGCGTAAATGCCGATGGGTCAACGAGTTGCGGCCGGTCGAACGTGTCGGACCGGCACCCGTGTGGTGCGGCCCGCCGGCTGCCTTATGTGGGGCCGTCCCGCCGGCAGCGCGCCGGCCGCCGCACTGCCGGCTCGTGCCTAACGCCACACCCCCGCCTCGATGTCCGCCCGCCGTTCGCTCGCCTCAACCGGAGTCACCGCGTGATCCCCTTCACGTTCACCTCGACCCACGCCGCCACCGACCGCCCCGCGCCGCCGCGCGCCGAGCACCCGGTGGTCCGCCCCACGTACGCCGAGCCCGTGGCCCAGATGGGACGCCGCCGCCCCGACCCCCGCGATGCGCAGGTGCACGCCGCGCTTGACGTCCCGCGCCTCACGATCACCCGGATGGCCGACGTGCTCGGCGTGCCCCGCGCGACGCTCGAGGCCTACCGTCTCGGAACGCGGCGCATGCCCGCCGCGGTCCGCACGCGCCTCGCGACGTTCCTCGCCGCCCACGCCGACACGATGCGGCAACTGTCCGAGGCGCTGCTCGCCGAGCCGCGGAGCGAGGACGCGGCGCAGCCCGCGCCCGGCGCCGTGACCGAGGTTCCGCCCGAACGTTAGTCGCGGGCCGAC
>DASWUT010000318.1:0-3468 GCA_036401455.1 Gemmatirosa sp.
CACCGACGATGGGCGCCGCGCGGCGCGTTCGCCCACGTCCTGCTCGGTGCGTCGCACGTGGGCGGGGAGCTCGGGGCGAGTCGTTCGGCCGCGGCCCCAGAACGGTGCGATCGGCCCGCGCAGCCACGCCTCGCCGTCACGGGCCGCGAGCGCCCAGAGCGCGTGCGCGTCGCCGAGCGTGTGCGTGTCGAAGAACCAGGCAGGGAGCGAGAAGGCGAAATCGAAGCCCGCGGCGAGACGCGGAACGCGGCGCGCCGTCGCGATCACGTCGTCGACGAGCGCGTCGCGCGTGCGGCCGGATTCGAGCCGGACGACGCGGCCGTCGTCGATCTCGCAGAGCCAGAGCTTGCGTTCCGCGCCGGTGAGCGCGCCGCTCCAGTCGACGGCGACGACCGCGTCGAGGGTCGCGGCGCGCACGCTCACCGCGCGTGCGCTCACGGCCCACTCACCGCAGTGCGGCCACGGGCGGCAGCGCGTCGAGGAAGCGCGCGAGCTCCGCCTTCCAGACGGCGGCCTGCGTGTGCGTGCCGTGCCCGCGCGTCGTCGGCCCTGTGGGGATCAGCACGTACCGCGCGCTCGGTACGCGCGGGATCAGCCGTTCCATCACGTGGATGTCTGGCGGGTTGATCTCGTCGTCGGCCGAGTTGATCGCGAGGACGGGGACGCGCACGCGCTCGAGCAGGGGCGACGGGTCGTAGTCGCGCGACGAGTCGAACTGGTAGAGAAAGTCGTTGGCGTCGGTCGCGGCGCGGCGCGCGGCGAGGAACGTCGTGATGACGCTGTCGGCAGCGCGCTGCGTCGGGGCCTGCGCCTGCTGCACGAGCGGCGCGCTCCCCATGACGAAGAGGATCTGCAACGCCGCCGTGAGCCCCGGCGGTTGCGTACGGTAGTCGCCGTTCTGCCACGCGGGGTCGAGGCGGATGTCGTCCATCGCCATACGGCGAAACATGCGGTTGCGCCCGGCGATCTGCGTCGGCAGGCAGGCGAACGGCGCGAGCGCATCGGCGTAGCCGGGCCGCGTCGTGCCCCACACCCACGCGTGCATGCACCCCATCGACGTTCCGAGGATCAGCCGCAGGTGCCGCACGCCGAGCCCTTCTTCCAGCAGCATCTGCTCGGCGCGGACCATGTCGCCGTACGTGTAGTGCGGGAACCGCGCGCGGAGCCCGTCGCTCGGCTTGCTCGACTGTCCGTGGCCGATGTCGTCGGGGAGGACGACATAGTACCGATTCGTATCCAACGGCTGTGCCGGACCGAACAGCTCCCCGGCGAAGTTGGGCCCGAGGAACTGCGTGCCCGCGCCGCCCGTGCCGTGCAGGATGAGCACCGCGTTGCGCACGACGCCGCCGGCGTCGCGGCGCGGGCGGCCGAGGGTGCGGTAGTGAAGGCGGAGTGCGGGGAGGGTGCCGCCCGAGTCGAAGTGGAAGTCGCGGAGCGTGACGTCGCCCGACGCCGTCGCAACGGCGCGCGGGCCGGTCGGGGCGGAAACCACGCCGGGGTTGGTCTGGGCGTGGACGCGCGAAGCGAGCGTGCCTAACGCGAAGAGCGCGGCGACGAGCAGGCGGAACGTGGTGGGCATGGCGGACTCACCGCGCGACGAGAAGGACCTTGCCGTCGCGTCCCTCGCGCGCGGCGTGGGCGGCGGCATCGCGGACGTGCGCGAGCGGGTACGTGGCCTCGATCGGCACGCGGATCGTGCCGCCGGCGACCAGGCCGGCGACGGTACCGAACACGCGCGACAGCTCGGCCGGCGTGGCACTGGTGAACCAGCGCGAGAGCCAGAAGCCCTTGAGCGTTATGTCGCGAAAGATGGTGTCGCGCGCCTCGATCACGCACGGCTCGCCGGAGAGCCCGCCGTAGCTGACCACCGTGCCGCCCTCGGCGACACAGCGCGCAAGGCGCCCCGTGGCGTGCCCGCCGACCGCGTCGATCGCGAGGCGGAGCGCGTCCGGTTGGGCATCGGCCGCGGCGAGCGCGGCGCGCACGCGCTTCGCGAGGTCGGGTCCGTCGACGAGCACGACGTCGCCACCCGCGGCGGTGAGTGCCTCCGCGGCCGATTCGCGGCGCACGACGTTGACCGTGTGCAGGCCGCGGACGCGCGCGATCGCGACGAGTGCGATGCCGACGCCCGAGTTGGCCGCGTTCTGGATCACCCACTGCCCGTGCTCGAGCGGGACGAACTGCTCGAGCATGAGGAGCGCCGTCGGCGGGTTGGCGATGAGCATGCTGAGCTGCAGCGGGTCGGCCTGGGGGAGCGCGAACAGGCGCGCGGCCTTGAGCGTCAGGCGCGAGCGCCAGGTGCCGCGCGCCCCGGCGAGCAGGACGAGGTCGCCGGTCTTGAGGTGCGCGACCCCTTCGCCGGTGGCGGTCACGCGGCCGACGCCCTCGTAGCCCGGCGTGGCCGGCAGTTCGGGGCGCACCCCGTACTCGCCGCGCACGGTGAGCAGGTCGCTCGGGTTGATGGGCGAGGCGACGAAGTCGACCGCGACCTCGTCCGGCCCGGGCGGGGTGAGCTCGGGCGCGTCGACGACCTCGAGCACCTCGGCGGGATCGCCGAAGCGGGCAAACTGGACGACGGGCATGACGCGGAGAGCTGGGGCGAGCGTTAGGCGTTCTGCCGCGCGCGCGTGCGGCGCGGCCGTCGGCGGAGCCGGAGAACGGCCGTACGGTAGCCGGGTGCCGGCACGATCGTCACCGGGCCGGTCGATGGCGAACTCGGCCGCAACGTCGCACGCCTGCGCGGCGTCTTCGTCGTCGTGCGGGTGGCCGGAATCCTGCTTTTCGGGTCCGGCCGGCGGCGATGTCGCCGGTAGGCATTCGCGAGTTCTCCGTCATGGCTGACCGTCTGATACGCAACTGGTGGGCGCTCGGCGCGCGTGGCGCGGCGGGGCTGGTGTTTGGCGTTCTCACGCTGACGTGGCCCGAACTGACCGTCGGCGCGTTCGTCTGGATGTTCACGGGCTACGCGCTCGTCGACGGCGTGCTCACGCTGCTCACGGCGGCGCGCTACCGCACGCGCGCGCGGGACGTCGCGAGCCCGCGCGACCTCGTCCTCGTGGCCGGCGTCGCAGGGACCGCGCTCGGCGTGGTCGCGCTCGTGTGGCCCGACGCGACGATGGCCGCGCTGCTGGGCATCGTCGGCGCGTGGGCGCTCGCGACCGGCGTCCCCGAACTGCTGCTCGCGCTGCGCAACCGCCGCCGGATCCCCGTGCCCGGCCTGCTCGCCGGGGCGGGGGTGGCGCACGTGCTGCTCGGCGCGGTGCTGTTTGGCGCAGTCGCGACCGGCGTCGTGCGCGTGGGCTGGGAGATCGGCGCGGCGACGATCGTCGCGGGCGCGTTGCGCCTCGCGCTCGCGGTGCGCGCGCGGACGGTGCCGGTGGGCGCCCGGACGGCGAGCGGGCGGGACGGGAGCGGGTCGGACGGCCGCGCCGCGAGCCCCGCGGCGGGCGTGCCGCCGGCCGGCGCAGG
>DASWUT010000319.1:0-13050 GCA_036401455.1 Gemmatirosa sp.
AGGGCATGTCCGACACGCGCACTTCCGACGCCCGCACGCCCAAGCCGTCCTTCCTCCGCGGCCTGTTCTCCGGCAGGATCGACGACGCGCTGCTCTTCCCCTACCCCGACCCGCTCGAGCGCCAGCGCCCCGACGAGGCGCGCACCGTGCGCCGCCTGCTCGTCGCGCTCGACGCGATGAAGACCGGCGGCCTGATCGACTCTGCCCGCTTCGACGAGGAAGAGACGATCCCCGAAGAGACGATCCGCGCCTTCGCCGAGGCCGGCCTCCTCGGCATCACCGTGCCGCGCGAGTACGGTGGCGCCGGGCTCTCCAGCACCGGCTACGCCCGCGTCTTCGGTGCGGTTGCCGCGATGGACGCATCGCT
Organism: Gemmatirosa sp.; assembly: GCA_036401455.1. GTDB lineage: Bacteria > Gemmatimonadota > Gemmatimonadetes > Gemmatimonadales > Gemmatimonadaceae > BPUI01. Next base: position 368 of record DASWUT010000319.1, read on the forward strand.
CGGCGTGCTCATCGGCGTGCACGCGGGGCTCGGCTGCAAGCCGCTCGTGCTCTTCGGGACGGACGAACAGAAGGCGCGCTACCTGCCGATGCTCGCCCGCGGCGAGACGCTCGCCGCCTACGCCCTCACCGAGCCCGAGACCGGCTCCGACGCGCAGCATATCGTCACCCGCGCCGAGCGCGACCCTGACGGCGGCGCGTGGTGCATCCACGGACGCAAGCACTGGATCGGCCTTGCTCACCGCGCCGGCGTGATCACCGTCTTCGCCCAGACGCCGGTCGCGGGCAAGGACGGCAAGCCGACCCACCGCCCGACCGCGTTCATCGTCCGCCCCGACATGCCCGGTTTCCGCGTCGTCGGCACCGTGCGCAAGATGGGCATCCGCGGCTCGACCCAGGCGGAGCTCGCCTTCGACGGCCTGCGCGTCCCCGACGACCACGTCCTCGGCACCGTCGGCAAGGGCTTCAACGTTGCCGTCAACGTGCTGAACGGCGGGCGCCTCGCCCTCGCCGCCGGCTGCGCGCAGAGCACCAAGGACGTCGTCGGCGAGATGGCGCGCTACGCGGAGCAGCGCGTGCAGTTCGGCGCGCCGCTGGCTGCGTTCGAGATCACGCAGCGCAAGATGTCGTCGAACGCCGCCGACGCGTACGCGTGCGACGCGATCGTCGGCCACCTCTCCGCCGCCCTCGACAACCCCGACGTCGACGCCTCGCTCGAGGCCGCGGCGGCCAAGGTCTTCGCCTCGGAGCTCGTCTGGCGCGCGACCGACGACATGGTGCAGATCGCCGGCGGCCGCGGCTACGTCAAGCCGTATCCGTACGAGCGCATGCTCCGCGACGCGCGCATCAACCGCATCTTCGAGGGCGCCAACGACGTGCTCCGCCTCTTCGTCGCGCTCAACGGCGTGCAGGAGTCAGCCGGCCGCCTCGAGGCCGTAGGGAAGGCCCTCCGCAACCCGATCCACGACTTCAACGTCGTCGCCGGCTACGCCACCGAGCGCGTCACCGCGCGCGTGCGCTCGGCCGCCGCACCGTTAGGCGCCGCTCCGCTCGCCGACGGTGTCGCCGTGCGCCTGCACGAGCGCCTGCTCCCGCACAAGCGCTTCTTCGAGAAGCACGTCGCCGAGCTCAAGGCCGCGACCGAGGTGGCGATCACCGAGCACCGCAAGAAGCTGGTCGAACGTCAGTTCGTCACCGAGCGCCTGGCCAACATGGCGATCGAGCTCTACGCCCGCGCGGCCACCATCGCGCGCACGCAGAAGCTCGTCGAGGAGCGCGGCGCGACCGCCTGCGCGCACGAACTCGCGCTCTGCGACCTGTTCTGTGTCGAGAGTGGGCAGCGCTTCCGCGCCCAGCGCCTGCTCCTCGCCGGGCGGGCCGGGCGCGTCGACGATACGCGTCGCGCGATCGCGACGGCGCTCCGCGAGTCGGCGCACTACGTCGTCCCCGACGCGGTGCTCGACAAGTTCGGCCCGCCGATCGAGCCCCCCGACGCCACCGCACGTTTGAGTGGCGACGAGGCCGGCACCGCCGGCGCGTCACCGGCCGAGGTTGGGCGGAACTGACCGACGTCTCGCTGACCGACGCCTCGCCGACCGACGTTCCGCTGACCAACGCCCAACGCTACGCGGCGTTCCGCGCCGCGCAGCCCCGGCCCCCGCGCCTCACCCGCCACACGGTGCGGGCGCGGGGGCTCGACTTTGCCGTCTGGACGACCCCCGCCGTCCCGGGTGCCGTTCCGCTCTGCTGCGTCAACGGCGGTCTGCTCTACGGCCACCGCTCGCTCTGGCCCACCCTCTCGCCGCTCGCCGCGCGCCGCCAGATCGTCCTGTACGACCAGCGCGGCCGCGGCGAGAGCGCTGCCCCGCCGGGCGCCCGCGCCGCCCGGATCGAGCACGATGCGCTCGACCTCCCCGCGCTACGCACCGCGTTAGGCATCGCCGAGTGGGACCTGCTCGGCCACTCGTGGGGGGGCGGCATCGCGATGCGCGCGGCCGCGGAGCCCGATGCCGGCGTGCGCCGCCTCGTCCTCGTCGACGCCGTCGGCGTGACCGGCGCGTGGCTTCCGGGGCTGCACGCACGCGCGCTCGAGCGCCTCGCGCGGATCGATCCGCACGCACACGACGCGCTCGCAGTCTTCGACCCTGCACGCCTGCGCGAACCCGATGTCGCCTACCACGCGGCCTACGCGCGCGCCTTCTCGCCCGCGTGGTTCGTCGACCAGTCGCTCGCGCCGCGATTCGCGCCGCCCAACGACGTGAGTGTGACCGGCGTCACGGTCGCGGCGCGCTTGCGCCGCGATGGCTACGACTGGTCGGACATCATCGGCGGGGTTCGCGCGCGCACGCTGCTGCTGCACGGTGATGCCGACATTCTGGACGTGAGCGTTGGGCAGGCGACCGCGCATGCCCTCCCCGGTGCGTTGCTCACGGTTCTTGCACACGCGGGCCATATGCCGTTCTGGGAAGCCGCCGCGGAGTTTTTCGCCGCGGTGGAGTTATTCCTCGAAGGGCCGACACTCCCGACGACGGACGGCTGACCAACGCTGCGCGCCTTCGAGCCCTGCGCGTTGGTCGGCCGCGGTTCACCGCACGACCTCCTCCGCGTACGTGGGTCCCTCGATGCAGCAGTGTCCGGCCCGAAAACCAGCGCCCACGCGCGCGCGCGCCCTCCGCGCGTCGATCGCCATCGCGACGGCGGCCATGCTCGTGGCCGTACCGTTCGCCGGCCGCACCGCGGTCGACCGCGTCGGCACCCCGCGCGCGCGGACCGTTTCGGCCGGCAGCGTCATCGCCGCGCTCGCACCCGCGCTCCCGCACCGGACTCACGGCGTCGTCGACCACGCGCGCGCCGACTCCACTACGGACTCCACCGCGGACGCACTGCCCCGCGGCCTCAGCCCGCGCCAGCGTCTGACACTCGGCGCTCCAGGCACCTACATCGGCGAGCTGCTGCGCGTGCGCGACTCCGCCGTCGTGCGCTGGCCCGACCGCGTCGCACGCCCGCTCACCGTCTGGATCGCCGACGCCGGTGACCTTCCCGACTGGCATCCCGCCTACCTCGCACGGGTGGCCGACGCATTCGGCGAGTGGACGCGCACCGGCGTTCCCGTCCACTTCCGCTTCGTTCGCGACTCCAGCGCGGCCGAGGTGCATGTGGGCTGGATCGACCGCTTCCACGAGCCCATCTCGGGGCGTACCGTGTGGACGCGCGACGACCACTGGTGGATGACCGACGCGAGCATCACCCTCGCCCTGCATCACCGCGATGGCAACCCGCTCGACGAGGACCAGGTCCGCGCCATTGCCCTCCACGAGATCGGGCACATGCTCGGCCTGGACCACACGAGCGACCCGACGAGCGTGATGGCCCCCCGCGTCCGCGTGCGCGAGCTCTCCGCTGCCGACCAGGCCACCGCCCGCCTGATCTACGCGCTCCCCGCCGGGCACATGTAGCGCCGCGTTCGACCCGAATCGGCCGGATTACCCGGATTACCCGGATTACCCGGATCAGTCGGATCAGCGGTCCGGGCCGAGGACCCCCGCACAGGCCCCCCGCACAGGCCCCCCGCACAGGACCCCCGCGACCACGGGGGTCCTCTCGTTTTGCCACGCATGGCATGACGCCTGCCCCTACCGCCGTCCCCATGACGGAACCCTACGACGTTGTGATCGTCGGCGGCGGCCCGGCCGGCCTGTCCGCCGCGATCTGGCTCGGGCGCTACCTGCACCGCGTCGCCCTCATCGACTCGGGCGATCCCCGCAACTGGGAAACCCGCGGCGTCAACGGCTACCTCGGCCTGCCCAACGTCCGCCCCGCCGACCTGCGCAAGGCCGGGCGCGACGAGGCACGGCGCTTTGGCGTCGCGTTGATCAACGGCTTCGTCGTGCAGGCCCGCTGCGAGACGCCGGACCACTTCCGCGTCGAGTACGACCCGATCGACGAGACGAAGGCCGACCGCGACGGCCGCGGCCCGAGCCACACCCGCGCGCCCGACGACAACGCGCTCCACCCCGACACGACGAGGATCTACGCCCGGCGACTGCTGCTCGCCATCGGCCTGCGCGACGTCTGGCCCCGCGTCGCAGGACTCGAGTTGATCTACGGCGACAAGGCCCACGTCTGCCCCGACTGCGACGGCTACGACGCGCACGGCAAGAAGACCGTCGTGCTCGGGTGGGGGCGTAAGGCGGTCGGCATGGCGCTCAACCTCACGACGTGGACCGAGGACATCACCGTCTGCACCGCCGGCCACGACCCCGAGATGGACGACGAACTCGCGGAGAAGCTCGCGGCCAACGACATCCCGGTCATCACGACGCCCATCCGCGAGCTGAACTTCCGCGACCACGCGCTCCGTTCGCTCCACTTCGTCGACGGTGCGACGCTCGGCGTCGAGAAAGTGTTCTACGCGATCGGTCAGTACCCGGCCGACGACCTCGCCGCGCAACTCGGCTGCGAGCGTGACGACAACGGTCACGCCATCGTCGACGACGCGTACCACACGTCGGTGTACAACGTGTTTGCCGCCGGCGACCTCGTCCCGGGGCCGCAACTCGGCATCGCCGCGGCCGCCGACGGTGCAATCGCCGCGCTCGCGATCCACAAGTCGCTCGTGCCCGAGCAGCGCAAGCTGCGCAAACCGCGGCCGCCGTCGAACGACGACGACGGCAGCGGGTATCAACCGGCCGGTCACGCGACCTCCGCGACGACCACCTGGGGCAGCTGAAGACGCGCGCTGGCGGCCCGCCTTGACGGCGACGCCCGACGCATCCAAGATCCAGCGCGCCCCACCGATCGTTGTAACCGCCGTCACCGCCGGCGTTCGCACACCGCGGACGCCGGTTGCCGTCTGTCGTTCAGGAGTCCCGGGTGTCGTTCAGGCCTCTCGTCACCGCCGCCGCGTTCGCGGTGCTCGGCACCACCGGCACGCTCGTCGGCCCGGCCGGCGGTGCGCTCCGCACGGTCGCGCCCGACGCCTTCCGTGCGCTGGCCGCGCTTACCGCGCCGACTTCCGACGGCCTGCCGCTGCGCAGCCCGACCACCGTCGGCATGTCGGCCGAACGCCTCGCCGCCGTCGATCGCGTCGTCCTGAGCGGAATCAACGCCGGCGGCTACCCCGGGGCCGCCGTCGTCGTCGGCCGCGGCGGGTACTCGGTCGTCAAGCGCGGCTACGGACGCCTCGACTGGACGGCCGACAGCCCCCAGGCCGACGAGCACTCGATCTACGACCTCGCCTCGCTCACCAAGGTCGTCGGGACCACGTCGGCAATCATGGTGCTCTACGACGAGGGCAAGATCGACCTCGACGCTCCGGTGCGCACGTACCTCCCCGAGTTCTCCGGCGGGGGCAAGGATCGCGTCACCGTGCGGCACCTGCTCCTGCACCGCTCGGGACTCCCCGCAGGGCGCGACCTCTGGCGCCTCACGTCCTCCCCCGCGGAGGCCCGGCGCGCGGTCCTCGAAACGCCGCTCGGCTGCTCCCCCGGGGTCTGCTACGAGTACTCCGATCTCGGCGCCGACGTGCTCGGCTTCATCGTCGAGGCCGTGAGCGGCCAGCGCCTCGACGCGTTCCTCGCCCAGCGCGTCTTCGGACCGTTAGGCATGAGCGACACGTACTTCCGCCCCCCCGCGCCGCTCCGCAACCGGATCGCGCCGACCGAGGTCGCCCCGCCCCGCGGTTACCCGCTGCGTGGCGAGGTGCACGACGAGAATGCCTACGCGTTAGGCGGCATCGCCGGCCATGCGGGGCTCTTCAGCTCGGCGGCCGACCTCTCCATCTTCGCGCAGACGCTCCTCAACGGCGGGGTCTACGCGGGCACCCGCGTCTTCGCCGACAGCACCGTCCGGCTCTTCACCCGGCGTGAGGCCGGCAGCCGCGCGCTCGGCTGGGATACCTGCACCAACGGCAGCACGAGCGGGTCCTGCGGGTCGCTCATGGGCGAGACGGCGTTCGGGCACACCGGCTTTACCGGCACCTCGGTCTGGATGGATCCGGAGCGCAACATGTTCGTCGTGCTCCTCACCAACCGCGTGCACGAGGCACGCGCGCGCCGCCCGGCCAAGGTCATCGCCGACGTGCGCGCCGACCTCGCCGATGCGGCCGAGCTCGCCGTGCTCGACGACCCGCGCGGCGTCCGCGACATGCCGGCGAGCTTCCGCGCCGACGACGAGACCGACTGGAACCGCGCGCCGGAACGCGCGCACCACGCCAGCCGGCACGCGAAGAGCCACGCGAGCGCGCACACGCGCCACGGCAGCAAGTCCCACCACGAGGCGAGCGGCTCCAGGCACCACGCGAGTCACGCCTCGCACGAGTCCTCGCATGGCTCGTCCGCGCACGGCTCGTCCCACCGATCGGGAAGCAGCCACGCCGCCAAGAGCAGCAGCGGTACGAAGCACGGGCACTCGTCCAAGCACCGCGGGTAACTGGGGAATGTCCACACCCGACCTCACCCCGGACGTCGCGGACGCCGCGGCCCCACCCGCGACGCCCGTCGACCACGACGGGCTCGACCGTGACCCGCTCGACCTCGACGCACCGCCCGCCGTCAGCCGCGATCAGGCACGGCTGGCCCTGCGACGCGTCAAGGACCCGGAGCTCAACCTGAACATCGTCGACCTCGGCCTCGTCTACGAGATCGACGTCGTCGGCGATCTCGTGCGGGTCGACATGAGTCTGACGTCCCCGGGCTGCCCATCCGGGCCGGACATCATGAAGGAAGCCGAGGATCAGCTGCGGTCGTTGCCCGGCGTGGGCGACGTCGAGATGAACCTCGTCTGGTCGCCCCCCTGGAGCCCTGACCGCATCGAGCCGCGCGTGCGCGCGTACCTCGGGTTCTGAGCGCCGTCAGACCTGACCACGGTCAGAACCGACCACGCTCACGCCCGCGGCACGGCGAACGCGGCGCCCTTGACTCGGATCTCGCGGATCAGCGCCAGCCCGGTTCGCGCGAGTAGCGCGAGCCCGATCCACATCGCGAGGTCGGCGATGTTCACGACGATCGCGCGATTGCCGGCGCGGAGCGCCAGGAAGTCGACGACGCCCGTCCGGGACGTCGCGAGGCTCGCGAGGTTCCCCAAACCGCCCCCGACGACGAGCGCCAGTCGTGCCGTCGACCGCCCATCGATGCGCGCGAGCGTCGGGACGAGCATGATCAGCAGCCCGACGACGAGGCCAGTGGACACGAGGTTGATGGCGCGCGTGTGCATCCCCAACGACATCCCGCCCGCCGTGCCCGTGTTGTAGGCGAGCAAGAGGGCGATCGGCCCGTGTCCGATCAGCTCGCCCACCGGCAGCACCGCGACCGCGAGCGCCTTCGCGAGAAGATCGACGACGGCGACGAGCAGCGCCGCCGTGAAGAAGCGCCGCGCGAGCACCGTCTCCGAGATCACCGGCGTCGCACCGATCGCGGCCGACCCGACCGCGCGCATCGCACGGCGTGGCAGCGGGGTGGGTCGTGCCGGCTGCGCTGTCACGGCGCGACGGGCATGGGCCGGCGTGCGGCGGCGGAAGGCGGGATCGAACGGAAGAACGCTGGCCATCGAGAGCTCCGGGATGCGGGGTCGAACTGCCACCGTGCACGCGTCGTACCCGGCCGCGCCGCCACCCAGAGCACCGGGCAATGACCGGCCGATGTAGCGTAAGCCGTTACAGCACCATCGCTTAGCCCACAACGACCGATCCCGTACCGCCGACGCGTCGCCGCAACAGCGGGCCGCAGTGTGGCAATCCCGCCACACGTCCGCCGTAGCGGCGCCGCTGCGATACGGCGGTGGTCGACGTCAGGGGTCGCGGTACGGCGACCGTTCGGCCGGCGCGCCCACCGGCGACGCGCGCAGCGCGGCCAGCAACCCGTCCCCCAACTCGCCGATCTGCCAGCGGCGCAGGTCCGGTACCTCGGCCAGCTGCTCGAGCGTCGTCGGGCGCCGGCGCGCGATCGTCTCCAGGCGCTCGCGCGAGCAGAGCACGCCCGGGTCGAGCGAGAGGCGCGCGGCCGCGGCGTCGCGCACCGCGCGCAGGCGTCCCACCCGCGCGTCGAAGTCCGGATCGCGGTCCCAGCGCGCCGCGCGCGGAAAGCGCGGCAGATCGGCCTCGGGCACCTCGAGTCCGCGACGAACCGCGTCCAGCATCTCGCCCACACGCCCGTCGAGCGACCCACGCGGTACGCCCTTGATCGCGCCTAACGCATCGCGCGTGCGTGGCGCCTGGCGCGCGACCTCGAGCAGCACGTCGTTGGCCGCGACGCGGAAGGTCGCGCGATCGAGTTCGCGCGCGATCCCGTCGCGCCACCGCACGAGCTCGCGCAACAGCGCCAGCTCGCGGCGCGAGAGGTCGCGCGCGCCCTTTACCCGCAGGTACGCCTCGCCCGCGTCCTCGGGCGCCCACCGCACCTGCTCCAGCCGCGCGAACTCCTCCTCCGCCCACTCCAGCCGATCGAGTTGCACGAGCCGTTCTCGCAGTCGATCGCGCAGGCCGAGCAGCCAGTAGGTGTCCTGCGCCGCGTAGTCGAGCATGTCGGGGGTGAGCGGGCGCATCGACCAGTCCGCGCGCTGGTGCTTCTTGTCGAGCTTCACCCCAAACTCCTGCTCCAGCAGCGCCGCGAGGCCAAATGCCTGCACGCCCAGGAGCTGCGCGGCGATGCGCGTGTCGAACACGTTGGCCACCTGCCAGCCATAGTCCTGCCGCAGCAGACGCAGGTCGTAGTCGGCGTCGTGAAACACCTTCTGCACCCCGCGGTCCTCGACGAGCGCGCCGAGTGCGGCGAGCGGCCCCGCACCGAGTGGGTCGATGACCGCGCTGACCTCGCGGTCGCCCCCGGTCGTCTCGTCGGTGAGCCGCGCGGTGAGCTGCAGCAGGTACACGCGGTCGATGAACCGGTGGAAGCTCGCCGCTTCGGTGTCGAGGGCGAGGTCGCGCGTGGGCTGGCGGCCGGCAGCTGCGGGGCCGGTGGTCAGGCCGGCGAGAAACCGCGCCGTGGCGTCGGGCGCGTCGAGATAGGCGAACGATGGTCGGGACACGCCCGCAAGGCCGCACGTCGCGGCACGGAAGTCAATCCCCCGGCACCCGGCACCTCGCTTGCCTCAAGGCTGCTACATGTCTTCCACCGTGATTCCGGGCGCATCGGGCGCCGGTGAGCTGGGGCGTCGCAACGCCGACGTCCCGCACGCCGGCCCCGCCGCGACCCGCCCACTTTCCGGACCGCCGCTCGGCGTCCGCGAACGCCGCGACCGCGCGCACGGCTGGCGCAGCCGCGACGTCGGCCGCGCGACCGCGATCGTCTTCGCGATCTACGTTCTCGGCCGGCTGCTCTGGTTCGCCAACTCGCTCGTCTTCGTCGTCTTCCTCGGCGTGCTGTTTGGGCTCGCCGTGGCCGCGGTGGTCGACAAGCTCGAACGGTTCCACATCCGCCGCGGCGTGGCGTCCGCCCTCGTCGTGCTCGCCGCGCTCGGCGCGATCGGAGGCGTCAGCGCGTGGATCGCCCCGACGCTCACCGACCAGATCGGCGTGCTGCGCCAGCAGCTGCCCGCCGCGCTCGACAAGATCGACCGGTACGTCAGCGCGCACCAGAACGGGATCCTCGCCACGATTCTGCGCGGCCAGAGCGCGCCGCCGGGCAGCGCCAACGCGGCCGTGGACGCCGCCACCAGCCGGCCTGGCGTCGGCGCGACCACGGCACCGATCACCGCACCGGTCACGGGTGCGGCCGCGGCCACGCTGACGAGGCCGGGCGCGGGCGCGACGGCGGCCGCGGCGCAGATGATGGCGCCACCACAGCCTCAGGCCGCCGGCGCACCGTCGGCGACCGAAAGCCTCAAGGAGCGGCTCGGCGGATCGCTCTCGGACGCCACCAAGTACCTGTTCCCGTTCCTGTCCTCGACCGCCGCGCTGGTGAGCGGACTGCTGCTCATCATCTTCCTCGCGGTCTACGTCGGCGCGGAGCCGGACACGTACCACGACGGGCTCATGCACCTCTTTCCGCACCGCGCCCGCAACCAGGCCGGTGAGGTGCTGACCCAAATCTCGGCAGTGCTGCGCAAGTGGCTCGTCACGCAGCTCATCGCGATGGCGGTGATCGGGGCGACGGTGACCATCGCGATGCTCGTGCTCCACGTGAAGGCGTCGTTCGCGCTCGGCTTCATCGCCGGGATGCTGGAGTTCATCCCCACCGTCGGCCCCATCCTGTCCGCGGTGCCGGCCATCGCGATGGGCTTCGTCGATTCGCCCGAGAAGGCCCTCTACGTGCTGATCGCGTTCTGGGCGATCCAGTTCCTCGAGAACAACTTCCTGATCCCGTTCCTCATGCGCGGCGCGATGGACCTGCCGCCCGCGCTGACGCTCGTCTCGCAGGCGCTGATGACGCTCGTCTTCGGGTTCCTGGGCCTGATGGTGGCGGTCCCGCTCACCGCGGCCGTGCTCGTCCCGATCAAACTCCTCTGGGTGCGGGACACGATCGGCGACGACGTCGGTGTCCCAGAGGACGACGAGGACGACGACGAAGAGGAGGAGGATCGCAGCGGCGGGCGCGAAGCGGAGAAGCTCGGCGTGGCTGGTCCGCGGCGCGGGTGACGATCGCCGCCCGATGCCGCACGAGATCACGCACCACGTCTACCCGACCGACTGCGACGTTTTTGGGCACGTCAATCACGCGACGATGATCACCCTGCTCGAGCACGCGCGCTGGGCGCTGCTCGAGCCGGCGATCTCGCTCGCTGACCTCACGCACGGTGCGGTGTGGACGGTGGTCCGCCACGTCGACATCTCGTACGACTGGCAGAGCGTCCCGGGAGACGACCTCGTGATCCGCTCGGGGCTGCTGCGCATTGGGCGAACGAGCTACGCGATCCGGCAGAGCGTGCGGCACGCGAGGACTGGGCGGCTGCACGCCGCGGCCACGCTCACGTTCGTCTGCCTCACGCGTGACGGCCGCCCGACGCCGGTGCCCGACCGCTGGCGCGCGCTCTTCCCGGCATGGGACGACGCGATCGACGACGCGTTCGTTCAGCGCCCGCGCCGTCCCGCGGCGCCCCCGACCGGATAACTTGCCGGCGTGACGACCGCCCCTCACTCGCCGCCCGCCGCGGACCCACCAGTGTCTGCGGCCGAGCAGACGCGTGCCGCCGCACTCGGCGCCGTCCTGTTTCGCAACCGGGGCTGGCTGCCGGTTCCGTTCGTCGCCGTGCCGCTGCTTGCGCCGTCCATGCTCGGCCCCGGCCAGCACGTGACGGCGTGGGTCGCCGGCGCCCTGCTCGTCGTCTTCGGCGAGCTGTTTCGGCTGGCCGGGGTGGCCGCCGCGGGCACGGTGACGCGGCGTCGGTCGCGCACCGTCCAGCGCCTCGTCACCTACGGGATCTTCGCGTGGATGCGAAACCCGCTCTACGTCGGGAACTTCTTCGCCTGGCTCGGCGTGGTCGTGGCGAGCGGCGTGTTGTGGTTCCTCCCCGTCGCCGCGGTCCTCTTTGCCGTCGAGTACACGCTCATCGTGCGCTACGAGGAAGGGGTGCTCGAGTCGATCTTTGGCGGCGAGTACCTCGCCTACAAGGCACGGACGCCACGCTGGTTCCCGCGCCCGCCGCACGGGACGCACGAGAGCGAACGCGGACCGCACGCCTGGGGCGAGGCGCTGCGGAGCGAGGTGTCGACGCTCCTGCAGTACGTCGGGCTCGCCGCCGCGCTCGGCGTCAAGCACTGGGTCACCATGCGCGGGTGACGACGCGTCGAGGGGCACGCCGCGGGCGTGCCCCTCCAAACCGCGGCGCGGGCGCGGCTCAGCGCGTCGGGCGACCCGGCGGCGTGCCGCTCTTGAAGACCTCGCGGTTCTTCGCGACGAACGCCGTCATGTTGGTCGGCACGTCTTCTTCGGGGAAGATCGCCGTCACCGGGCATTCCGGTTCGCACGCGCCACAGTCGATGCACTCGTCGGGGTGGATGTAGAGCTGGTCGCCCCCCTCGTAGATGCAGTCGACGGGACACACGTCGACGCACGACTTGTCCTTGACGTTGATGCAGGCTTCGGTGATGACGTACGGCATGGGCGTGGGGTCGCGGACGGTGAGACGAGCGCGGCGCACATCGCGCGGCGCGCGGAAGTTACCGGGGCACGATCAGGGCCAACAAGGCGCCCCACGCGCGCGTGAGGGAAAGCGCCGTCCCGCGTGTTCTGGCGTACGGAGGCGTTTCGAACGTGACGCTCGGCCGACGGCTGGCGCGCACGTGGTATGGCAGTTGCCCCGTCTCCCGCGGCGCGCTCCCAATTTCGCGCTGTCGCTCCAACGCACCGCCGCCCCGGCCCCCGTCCGGCTGCGGCCGTTCGTGTCACCCCTGCATGGGGATTCGATCGATGCACCGCCCAGCAGCCCTCGCCTCGGTCCTGCGGCGCCTCGCGCGCGCGGCCGCCGTCGTCGTGCCCACCCTTGCCGTTCTCGCCGGGGCCACCCGCCCGGCGGACGCGCAGTACTTCGGCCGGAACAAGGTCAACTACCAGACCTTCAACTTCCGGACGCTCAAGACCCCGCACTTCGACGTGCTGTACTACCCGTACGAGGAAGAAGCCGCCCGCGACGGCGGCCGGATGGCCGAGCGCTGGTATGCGCGGTACAGCCCCTTCATGCGGCACACGTTCCAGCGGAAGACGATCATCTTCTTCTCGGACCAGTCCGACTTCCAGCAGAACAACGTCACCG
>DASWUT010000320.1:0-18558 GCA_036401455.1 Gemmatirosa sp.
ACCGACCGCAGCATCGAGGTGAGGAGGAACGCATCGCGCGCGTCCAGCGCCGGCGTGCGGCGCACGTCGCCGGTCCAGAGCGGCGTGCCGTCGACGGTCGCGACGCGCGCGACGAGCCGCGGCGCGACGCGGAAGCCGCCGTTGGCGAACGGCGCGTACGCGGTGACCAGCTCCATCGGCGTCACCTCGACCGATCCGAGCACCATCGACGGCACCTCAGGCAGCGGGCTGACGATCCCGGCCGCGCGCGCCGTGCGGATGATCCGGGGCTCGCCGAGGCGTTCGGCCACGCGCACGGTCGCGGCGTTGGCCGAATGGGCGAGCGCCTCGCGGAGCGTCGTCTCGCCGAGGTAGTGGCCCTCGGAGTTGGATGGGCGCCAGACCTGGCCGTGACCGAGGTCGACCTCGATCGGGGCGTCGTCGACGATCGTCGCGGGCGTCATGCCGCCGGCGAGGGCGGTCGCGTAGACGAACGGCTTGAACGCGGACCCTGGTTGCCGGTGCGCCCCGGTCGCGCGGTTGAAGCTGCCGCGTGCATAGTCGTCGCCCGACTCGATGCCCCCGACGAGCGCGCGCACGGCACCGGTCCGCGGATCGATCGCGACCATCGCCCCCTCGACGTCGGAGCCGATCGCCGCGGCGCGCCGGCGCACCGCACGCTCGGCCGCCGCCTGCGCCACGGCGTCGAGCGTCGTCGTGACGACGAGGTCGTTCGACTCGATCCCGTTCGCCTCCTTGATCGAATCGACGAGCTGGCGCACCGCGTCGAGCGCGTACGAATTGCCCTGCCCCTCGGGCGTCCACCCCTCGCGCGTGACGCGCATCGGCTCGCGCGCGGCGCGCTCCGCGGCCGCATCGCTGATGTAGCCGTCGCGCGCCATGCGGGCGAGCACGAGGTCACGGCGGCGGGTCGCGCGCGCCGGGAAGCGGCGCGGGGTGTACGCGCTCGGCCCTTTGGGCAGCGCGGCGAGCGTGGCCGCCTGCGCGAGCGTGAGCTGTCCGACGTCGCGGCCAAACAGGTCGCGGCTCGCCGCCTCGACGCCGTACACGCCGTTGCCGAGGTAGATGACGTTGAAATAGAGCTCAAGGATCTGGTCCTTCGTGAGCGTGCTTTCGAGCAGACGCGAGAGGCGCAGCTCGAGCAGCTTGCGCCGCACGGACCGCTCGCCCTGGCGCTCGACGGCGAAGGTGTTGCGCACGACCTGCATCGTGATCGTGCTGAACCCCTCGCGCACTCCGCCCGCGCGCAGGTTGGCGACGAGCGCGCGCGCGCCGCCACGCCAGTCGACGCCGCGATGCTCGTAGAAACGACGGTCCTCGATCGCGACGAACGCGTTGCGCACGGCCGGTGGGACCGCGGCGAGCGGAACGTTGACGCGCCGCACGAGACGCACACGCCCCATCGGCTGCCCCGACCGGTCGAGAATGCGGCCGCCCTCGCTCGGCCGGAACGCGCGGATGTCGCCCGCCGTCGGGCATCCCTCGAACCCGCAGGTGAACACCCACGCGTCGCCGGCCCACACGGCCGCGACCAGCGCGACGAGGGCGGGAACGAGCAGGAGGTGCCACCGCGCCCACGCCCGTCGCGAACCCGTCGGCCGGAGCCGCTCGCGCAGTCGCGCCCGGCGCTCGCGCCACCACCCGGGCGTGCGGGGCGGCGGCACTGCCGGCGCCGGGGGCGCGACGTGCGGCGTGACGGGACGCGGAGGAGCAGAAACGGCCATGAGCACGTGGGGGAACGCAGGCGGTACGCCACGACGCGCGGAGAGTTTCAGCCGGCGCCGACCGCGCGGCGTCGTCGCGACCGATCGCGGCGACCGATCGCGGCGACCGATCGCGGCGACCGATCCGGACGGGCACGACGCTACGTTTGTGCTCGCCCGAGTCGCCGCCCCCGCGGTGCCCAACGTTCCGTCAGTCCCGCCCGCAGCACCCGATGATCGACCGCTTTTCGTTCACGTCGCGCGCACGCCGCCGCGCGGTGACCCTCGCGCTGTCCGCCACTGGCCCGATCTGCGTCGCCAGCACGCTCACCGGCTGCGGCCAGCGCACGGCCGACGCGCGCCCGGCCACGGCGGGCGAGGTGCCCGCGACTGCTGCCGCGGCCGCTTCCGTGACGTCTGCAGCACCGACCGCAGCCGCGGCGGCCAATCCGCAGGGCCGCATCCCCGTCCTCGAGTACCACGTCATCGGCTCGCCCAAGAACACGCTGTACTCGCGCACGCTCGACAGCTTCCGTAACGACCTCGAGACCGCCTACCGGCTCGGCTACCGCCCGATCACGGTCGCGCAGATGCTCGACAAGGATTTCCGCGACGTGCCCGCCGGGATGTCGCCGGTCGTGCTCGTGTTCGACGACGCGTCACCCTCGCAGTTCCGCTACCTCGACCACGGCGGGCGGTTGGACATCGACCCGACGAGCGGAACGGGTGTTCTCGTCGACTTCAACCGTCGGCACCCGGACTGGAAGCTGCGCGGCACGTACTGCCTGCTGAACGGCGGCGCGGCCGGGCACAACTTCTTTGGCGACGCGCCGCCCAAGGCCCCGACGAAGTTCGACGGGCAGCGCCGCGAGTGGCGCTTTCAGAAGGTGCAGTGGCTCGCGAAGAACGGCTTCGAGCTGTGCGACCACACGGTGTGGCACGCGATGCTCAACAAGTACTCCGACGCCGTGGTGCAGGAGCAGATCGCGCGCAACGCGATGGGCATCGACTCCGCGGTGCCCGGCTATCACATCCGGACGATGGCGCTGCCCTACGGGCTCTGGCCGAAGAACCGTCCGCTCGCCTGGCAAGGCTCGTGGACGGACCCGAAGACCGGCAAGGCGCATCCATACCATTTCGAGGCGGTGCTGGAGGTCGCTGGCGGCGCGGCGCGTTCGCCGTACGACCCGCAGTTCAACCCGCACAGCATCAACCGGATTGAGGCGGTGGGCAACGACATTCCCACGCAGCTGGAGCGACTGGCAAAGAGCAACGCGCGGTTCGTCAGGTGAGGTGCGCGGATCGCACGCGCCGGCGGGGCGAGCGCGACCGTCGATCACAGCTTCCACTTCCGCAGCGTGTCGAGTGCGCTCTCGAGCGCCGCGCGCTGTTCGGGGTGCTCGGCGCGGGTGAGCAGCTGCTCGTAGGCGGCGATCGCGAGCACGAGCGCCTCGTCGTCGTGCTCGGCACCCGCGACGCTGGCCGCCGCGTCCGCAAAGAGTGCGCGCGCGAGGTCGTCAGCGGGAAAGCGCACCGTGACCTGCTGCCAGCGCAGCATGCGTTGGCGCGGGTCGGCCTCGGTGAGCGCCCAGAGGTGCCAGGCACCGCGGCTCGCCGGGTCGGCCGCGATCGCGCGTGCGGCAAGGTCGCCGACGACGTCGGGGCCGCGGCCGTGCAGCCAGTAGGCGTTACCGAGCACGACGAGGGCGCGCGCGTCGTCGGGGCAGAGCGCGACGATGCGTTCGTAGAGCGGTCCGGCGATCTCGGGCACCTGCTCGAACGGGCGGGCCGCGGCGACGAGCGCGTCGGCGAGGGAGCGCGGGGCGCCACGACCGAGCGCGGCCGCGGCGACGTCGGCAGGGACCGCGGCGGGCGCAGTGGGCCACTCCGCGGCCGCGGCTTCGATCGCGGCGGCGAGGCGTTCGTGCAGCGCGGCGACGTTGGCGTCACCCTCGTAACGGGCGGCGATGTCGGCGACGGACGCGGCGAGCACCGCTGCAACGTCCGCGCTGGTGGGAGAAGACGTGGGAGCCATGACCGGGCAAGTTACGACGTACGAACGTTGGGCGCGGGGTGCGCGAACGAGGTGCGACGTGTGACGGGGCGTGGCACCGCGCGACGACACGGGGGTATGCGGACGTGCAGGTTGCCCACGCGATGCGGGTTGCGCGACCGTGCGCGAGTCGTCACCTTTCCGGCGCTCGCGGTTGAGAACGGCCTTGCGGCGTCGCGATCGTCCCAGGACGCACGTCGCATGTAGTCGTGGATGTCGGCGGCCGTTCGCAGGTGCCGGGTCGGCGCGCGACGACGGTGAATGCCGGTGAAGGCCACCGATACCTGCCGGAGCGCCGCCCGACCGTCTTCCGTTTTGCCGCGGGCTCGTGGCCGATTCCCGGCCGGACTGCCGCGACGTCCGACGCTTCGTCCGCCGGCACGAGTCGAGAACACTTCCTGGGAAAGCGCCCGCGTGCGACCGGACGCGTCCGTTGTAGGCCACGGTGTGCTGATACGCGCCGTTTGCCCGATCGCGTAGCTGAACGGCTACGCCGCACCGCCGGTGACCGTCCGGTCACCGCGCGCGAGTCGCCCACCCGCTGCCGATCGTTACGCGCGGCGCGTTTCGCCCCTTCACATGATCGCTGCATGACCGAACCTCGTCGTCCGTCGCGGCGGCGCACGCCCGCCGTGGCCGACCAGCCGTCCGCCGCGGGCGTGGACGTCAATCCCTACCGGGACGACGACGCCGCAGTGGGAACCGCCGCCCCCAACGTGGCGGCCGCGGCCCCCGCACCGACGCCCGAAGCGGATGCGGACGTGGGCGCGGCGGACACACCCGCCCGCAGTCCGCGCGCCGCGCGCGCTGCGCGCCCCGCGCGCCGCCCACGCGCGGCCCGCGGCGAGGAGACCGCCGCTTTCGACGCGCCGTCTCCCGACGCACCGACCGCCGCCTCGAGCCCGGACGCGAGCAACGACCTGCCGGCCACGAGTGCGCCGGCCACGAGTGCACCGGCAGCCAGTGCGCCGGCAGCCAGTGCGCCGGCAGCCAGTGCGCCGACCAACGGTGCGCGCGCCGAGCGCATGCGACCCGAGACGAGCCCGGCGAGCGCGCCAGCGGCCGAGTCGACGCCCGCCGCGCCGGCGCCGCCGGTCCCGCAGCCGGCCATCAACGCCCCGGCCGCCGACTCGGCGGATGCGACGCCGGCGCCGTACGCAGCACGACCGCAGGAGCAGCAAGGGCGTCCCAATCCGCGCCACGAAGGGCGGCACGACGGGCGCCGTGACAACCGCCACGACGGGCGGCAGCCGCGACACGAGCGGTTCGACCGAACGCAGGACCGGGCGCAGCAACAGGATCGCCCGTCGCACGACCGACACGGGGCGCCCGATCGGTCCAATGGCACGCACGCGGGCACGCACGGTAGCCCCGACGCGCATGGCGGCCAGCCGCAGCGGCGCGGCGAGTTCTTCGAGGGCGGCGGCGGGGGGCGTCGGCAGCGACATCGCCAGCGCGGGCGCTTCCGTGACGGCAACCCGGTCGGCAACAACGGCGGCAGCGAGTTCCGCGAACAGCGCCCGGTGCCCGCGCTCATCGCGGATACCGACGTCACCGGGTGGGTCGAGCTCGCACGCGACGGCAGCGGCTTCGTTCGGCAGGCGGCCAACAGCTATCTCGCGGGTCCCAACGACCCGTTCCTGCCCGTGGCGATGGTGCGGGCCAACAACCTGCGCGCGGGTGATGGCGTGGCCGTCGGCGCGGGGCGCGACTTCCGGCAGCGCCCCGTAGTCGTCGAGGTGCGCACCGTCAACGGTGCGCCGCCGCAGCCCGGCGTCAAGCGGCCGGACTTTCAGTCGCTGCTCGCCACCTACCCGGATCGGAAGCTGACGCTCGAGACGGGCAAGGTCGCGAAGAGCGGGCCCGAGCTCACGCGCCGCATCATCGACCTCATCGCGCCGATCGGCTTCGGGCAGCGCGCGCTCATCGTCGCGCCGGCGCGGTCGGGCAAGACGATCCTCCTGCAGAACATCGTCGAGGGCGTCGCGCTCAACCATCCGACGGCCGAGCTGATCCTGCTGCTCGTCGACGAGCGACCGGAAGAGGTGAGCGAGATGGTCGCCTGCGGCTACGGCGAGGTCGTCGCGAGCTCGTTCGACATGCCGGCCGAGCGGCACCGCGACGTCGTGACGATGGTGATGCACCGCGCCCAACGCCTCGTCGAGGCTGGCAAGGACGTCGTCATCGTGCTCGACTCGATCACGCGCATGGCGCGCGCGTTCAACGCGACGAAGGGGATCGGGCGCACGCTGTCCGGCGGTCTCGACGCGCAGGCGATGGCGGTGCCGAAAGCGTTCTTCGGCTCGGCGCGGTCCGTCGCGGGGTCGCACGGCGGCGGGTCGATCACGATCATCGGCACGGCCCTCGTCGAGACGGGTTCGCGCATGGACGACGTGATCTTCGAGGAGTTCAAGGGCACGGGTAACTGCGAGATCAAGCTCGACCGCAACCTGGCCGAGCAGCGGATCTTCCCCGCGATCGACGTGCCGGCGAGTGGGACGCGGCGCGAAGACAAGCTATTCCGCCCCGAGCAACTCGATGCGGTCTACCTGCTGCGCCGCGGGCTGCAGTCGCTGCCGCCGTCGGCGGCGATGAACTGGCTGCAGAAGCGAATCGCGAACACGCCCAACAACGACGTCCTGCTCGCGACGCTGAAGGACACCTGACGGCGCGGCCTAACGGCCGCGGCGTCAGTCGCGAGTCAGCGTCCCGCTTCCCACCGGAGCGGCAGCTGCACGAGCTGCCGCACCGTGTGCCCCGCGCGCTCGGCGGGGATGAAGCGCGCGTCCGACGCCGCGGCCCGCGCCGCGTCAGCGAAGCGCGGATGCGACGCGGTCACGACACCCACCGTCCCGGCTTCGACCGCGCCGGTCGTGTCGACGACGAACTCGACCGTCGCCTCACCCGGCGTGTGCGTGTTGCGCAGCGAGTCGGGGTAGCTGACGGCCAGCGTCGCCGTCGAGTCGAGGTGCGCCGGACGGTCCACCTGGTCCGCCGTGTAGACCGTCGCCGCATCGACCAGGCGTGCGAGGTCCTCGGCCGTGTACGTGTGCCCCCGGTTCTTCGGTCGAAGCTCGGGCATCCGCGTCCACAGCGCGATCACGCCGCACGACTCCTCACCGCGCGCCCCACGCAACTCGACCGGGACCGTCGACACGCCCGTGTAGATCTCGATACCGGCAAACGACATCGGGTCGAACGCGTCGATGTCGAGATACCCCGACAACGCCGGCATCCCGTCCAGCCAGACCAGCGGCGAGCAGTTCGCGTTCCGCAGTCGCAGGCCGCTGAACGGCCCGCTGGTATAGACCATCACGCCCGGGATCGTCCGCAGCATGTCCGTCGTGCGGATCGGGTGCCGCTCGTCGATGTCGGTCGCCGTGACGAAGTGGCCGAAGCCGAGGTCCCGCCGACGGTTGAAATCGGCGAGCGGGCCCTTGTACTCGTGACGGCTTCGCGCGTTCACGACCACCGCGGCGAGCCGCTGCGCGACCGGAACGAGCGTGATGTTGAGCGCGGGGAGCCCAGCCGCCGTCGTGTCGAGCGACAGCGCCTGAAAGCCGATCCGCCGCACGGCGACGGTCACCGGCCCACGCGGCAGCCAGGGAATCCGGAAGTGGCCGTCGTCGTCGCTAATCGTCACGCGCGCCGGGCCCGTCGCCGCGCCGCCGCGTGCCGCGACCGGGGTGACCGTCACCTGCGCGCCGACGACGCCCGTATGATTCGCGCCGCGGATCGTGCCCGAGACGACTTCCAGCCCCGACACGGCCGGGGTCTGCGCACTGATCGATCGCGCCGGCAGGGCGAGCGCGAGACACGCGACCGCAGCGAGACGCGGAAGGTGCCGGACGATGGACGGCAAAGACATGGACGGACGTGGTGACGGGAGCGACGGTACAATCCCCATGCCGCCGCACCAAATGTTTGTTTCGAACCCACCTCTATCCTGTGCGTCCGCTCAACTCCCCGCCAGGGGGAGGGGCGGGTAACGTTCGTCGCCCGCGTGGCGGGCGCTTCTGTCACGGGCGCGCCGCGCGTCCTCGTACCCGACCTCTCGCGTCATGGCCCGCTCTGCGAACTCGCCGTCGCTCGACCCCGTTCCCGTCACGCGCTCGGTGCGTCCGCTCCCGCCAAGCACGTTCCCGGTAGGCACGCTTCCGTTCGATCCCGCCGAGCCCAACGGCGTTCCGGGCGTCGGTACCACGACGGGTCCCGAGGCAGCCGACGAGACGCCCGCGCACGACGTGCTCGAATCGGTCGGGACGCTGCCGGCCGAGCAGTTGGAGGAGGACGCCGCGCTCGAGACGGGGCTCACGCTGTGGGCCGTGATCTTCGCTGGCGGCATCGGCTCGCGCTTCTGGCCGCTCAGTTCGCCCGAGCGGCCGAAGCAGCTGCTCGCCCTCGTCGGCGAGCGGCCGCTGATCGCCGAAACGGTTGCGCGGCTCGCCCCGACCGTCCCGTCGAGCCAGGTACTGGTCGTCACGAGCGCCGACATCGCCGACGCGCTTCGCGCGGCGATTCCCGAAGTGCCCGCGGCCAACTTCCTCGTCGAGCCGCGCCCCTCCGGCACCGCGGCGGCGCTTGCTTGGGGCGCGCAGGCGGTCGCGCAGCGCGCCGGCCCGCGCACCACGTTCGTCGCGATGCACGCGGACCTCGCCGTCGCCTACCCGGGCGCGCTCCGTCAGCTGCTCGGCCGCGCGGCGCGGGTCACCGCGGCCGGCCCACCAATCGTCGTCCTCGGCGCCGAACCGACGCGCGCCGAGACGGGATTCGGGTACGTGGTGCCGTCGGTGCCGCTCGATGCCGAGGTGACTGGCCCGGATGCGCCGCGGCGCGTGTCGCGGTTCGTCGAGAAGCCCGGACCGTTGCTCGCCGAAGAGTTGATCGGCCAGGGCGCATTGTGGCACACGGGCATCCTCGTCGCGCGCGCCGGCGCGGTGCTCGAAGTCGTCGCCGCGCGCACGCCCGAACTCGCGCCCGGCCTCGAAGCACTCGAGGCCGGCGACTTCGAGCGCTTCGTCGGGATGGTGCAGAGCATCTCGCTCGAACGGGGCGTGCTCGAGCGGGTCGCCGACCTCGTGGTGCTTCCCGCCGCGTGCGGCTGGGACGACGTCGGCACGTGGGCCGCGCTGCGGCGCGTACGCGAGCTCGACGACACGGGCAACGGCGTCTGGGGGCACGCGCACCTCGTCGACGCGTCGGGATGCGTGGTGCACGCCGAGGGCGGGACGGTGGTCGCGTACGGCGTGTCGGGTGTACTCGTCGTGACGCGGCCCGGCCTCACGTTCGTGACCACGCTCGATCGCGCGACGGAGCTGCGGCCGCTGCTCGACCAGCTGCCGGACGACGTTAGGCGCCCCGGAACGTCGGGGCGCGCTTCTGCCTGAACGCGGTCATCGCCTCGCGCACGTCGGCGGTCGCGAACGCTGCCTTGATGTGCGTGAGCTCGTCGCGCAGCTGAGCGTCGAGCGTGCGGTCGAAGCTGGCCGTCAGCAGTCGCTTCGTGAGCGCGAGCGCGATCGGCGGCCCGGCCGCGAGCCGACCCGCGTAGGCCGCGACCGCGTCGGCAAACCCTTCGGCCGGCAGCATCATGCTCGCGAGGCCGATGCGTTCGGCCTCCGACGCGCTCACGTCGCGGCCCGTGAGCGTGATGTCCATCGCACGCGAGAGCCCGACGAGCCGTGGCAGAAAGTACGAGACGCCGGCGTCGGGGCTGAGCCCGCGGCGCACGTAGCCCGCGGTCATCGTCGCCGTGCTGGCGACGAGGCGCAGGTCGCAGGCGAGCGCGAGACCGAACCCCGCCCCGGCCGCTGCGCCGTTGACGGCGGCGACGACCGGCTTCTCGCAGCCGATGACCGCCTGCACCCAACGTCCGACCCAAGCGTAGGCGTCGAGGCGTTCGGCGCGCGTGCCCCCGCCGGCGAGAATGGCCGCGCCGGCGGGCTCGTTCAGATCGAGTCCGGCACAGAAGCCGCGCCCCGCGCCGGTGAGCACGACCACGCGCACGGCGTCGTCGCCGGCCGCCTCGTCGAGCGCGGCGGGGAGTTCGGCGGCGAGCGCGGGATTGGCGGCGTTGAGGCGCTCGGGGCGATTGAACGTGATCGTGCGGACGCCGTCCGCGGTGGTGTCGACGAGGAGGGTCGTGAACGGGGGCATGCAGGGGCGGAATGGGGGGGCAGAGTGCCTGGTGTCGCGGCGGCCGATATACTACGCCCGTTCCGCGCCGCGGCGCCCGCCGCGCGCGCGCGACCTCCCCGCGTCGAGCCCGCCCATGTCGAGCAGCGCCCCTCCGTCGTCCGTTCCTTCCCGCAACGGCGCATCCGGCGCCGGTCCGACCGGTGGCGACGTGGACGCCCAGTCGCTCGACGCAACCACGCTCGACACGGCCACGCTCGACCCGATCGGAACGTTCTACGCGCGGGCGGACGCGCTCTACCGCTGCGCGATCGAGTGCTGCCGCCAGCACGAGCGCGTCGCGGACTGCGACCGCGTCGGCGCGCTCGGCCCCGAGCGACGCGCTGCGCAGGCGCTCGCCGCCCTCTGCGACGTCGCACTCGACGAGCTGGCCGGCAATTACGAGCGCGCCGCAACGCGGGCGCGGCCGGTGCGCGGTGACGTCTCGGGTGACGCGTGCTGGCACGCGGCCAACGGCCTCTGGCTGGCCGCGCGCGAGCTCACCCGACGTCACCGCACGAGCGCGCGCGCGTCCAAGGGGATCGGTGAAAAGGGCGATCGGTCGAGCGCGCGGCTCGCAGAGCTCGCCCTCGACTACGATCTCGAGGCGTCGGCCCTGCTGTTGCTGAAGCAGGGAATCGAGACGTACCGCAAGGCACGCCCCGGCGCGACCTGATTTCGGCGCGGAGTGCGCGCCGTGCGCTCGGCGGCGGCGCGCACCCATGAGGACGCCGTGGCTACCACGCTCGACCGCCCGCTCGACCAGGCAGCAACCGCACCACCGCGGTCCTACGCCCCGCTCGCGACGGCACGGGCGCGGGCGGCGATCGCCGCGATCGAAGCCCGGCTCGCCCCGCTCGCCGTCGGGCGCGAGTCGATCTCCGTCCACGCGCCGTTCACCGGCGAACGGCTCGGTGCGGTGCCACGCGCGACGACGGACGACGTACACGCCGCGGTCGCGCGCGCACGCGTGGCGCAGCGCGCCTGGGCCGCGCGCCCGGCCGCGGAGCGCGCGGCCGTCCTGCTCCGCTTTCACGACCTCGTCCTGCGCGACCGCGAGACGGGGCTCGACCTCGCCCAACTCGAGGCGGGGAAGGCCCGACGTGACGCGTTCCAGGAGGTGCTCGACGTCGCGAACGTCGCCCGCTACTACGGAGTCCGCGCGCCCGGCCTGCTGAAGCCGCGCCGGCGACGCGGCGCGTACCCCGTCCTCACTCGCGCGTGGGAGCTGCGGCACCCGATCGGCGTGATCGGCGTGCTCGTGCCGTGGAACTACCCGCTCAACCTCTCGGTCACCGACACGCTCCCCGCGCTCGCAGCGGGGAACGCGGCGGTGCTCAAGCCCGACCACCAGACGTCGTTCACCGCCCTCTGGGCGGCCGAACTGCTGTACGCCGCGGGGCTGCCGCGTGACGTGATGCCCGTCGTGACGGGCGAAGGGCCGATCGTCGGGCCGCCGCTGATCGACGCGGTCGATTTCGTGATGTACACCGGGAGTACGCGCACCGGCCGGGTCGTCGCGCAACAGGCCGCGGCGCGGCTCGTGAACTGCTCGCTCGAGTTAGGCGGGAAGAACCCGATGGTCGTGCTCGCCGACGCCGACCTCGCCGCAGCCGCCGAGGGGCTCGTGCGGGGCGCGTTCGTCGGCGCGGGGCAGGTGTGCGTCTCGATCGAGCGGTGCTACGTGCTCCGCCCCGTGTACGAGGCGTTCACGCGCCTGGCGGTCGAACGCGCGCGGTCGCTCACGCTCGGCGCATCGCTCGGCTGGGACCTCGACGTGGGCAGTCTGTCCGGGCCGCGCCAGCTCGCGACCGTGGAGCGGCACGTCGAGGACGCGCGCGCCCGGGGCGCAGTGATCCTCACGGGCGGGCGGGCGCGTCCCGATTTAGGTCTGTACTGCTACGAACCGACGCTCATCGCCGGCGCGACGCCGGACATGCTGCTGTACGCGGAAGAGACGTTCGGCCCGGTCGCCGCGCTGTATCCAGTCGACTCAGAGGACGAGGCGGTCGAGCGCGCCAACGACACGCTGTACGGGCTCAACGCGAGCGTGTGGTCGCGCAACGTGGGACGGGCGGTCGGCCTCGCAGCACGGATCCGCTCGGGGAGCGTCAACGTCAACGAGAGCTACGCGGCAACGTGGGCCTCGGTCGACGCGCCGGTCGGCGGGATGGGGACGTCGGGGCTCGGCGGGCGGCGACACGGGGCGGAGGGGCTGCTGAAGTACACCGAGGCGCAGACGATCGCGGCGCAGCGGGGGACGGCGGTGAGCGGGCCGCCGGGGGCGGATCCGAGCAAGGCGGCGGCGGTTACGGCAGAGTTGTTGAAGCTGGTGAAGCGAGTGCCCGGGTTGCGGTGAGTGCCTGGACAGGGCGGGGTTAAGACGCCGCTCCCCCGCCCCACCCGCCGACCCGCCCCTCCCCGTCCTCGGCCCCCAATTTCCGGACCCACCACGTCACCGGCGGCTGCGGTGCTTTCGTATAGCTCACCTCGATCTGCTCGAGGACCGCCGGATCGGCAAAGCGCATCGCGAGCAGCTCCCGCAGCCGCGCCGGCGGCAGCGTCGGGTAGAAGCTCAGCGTCGCGTGCGGCGTGAACGTGAAGCGCCCGCGCGCCGTGGGGATGCCACCGCGCGCGAGCGCGTCGACGATGCGGTCGTGCAGTTCGCGGATCGGTCCGTGCGGCGACAGTGGTAGCGCGACCACGTTGGTCCCCGGAAACCGCTCCGGCGCCCCGAACGGCAGCACGAGCGGGTGCGCGTCTGCGAGCACCGGCTCGAGGAGCACGCGGACCCGCTCGCGCGACACGCCCGGATCGATCGGCCCGGTGCCCGACGACCCGACGAGGGTCACATGCGGCGCCGACTCGGCCGCGAGTTTCGCGTCGTAGCGCCGCTGGACCTCGGCGATCCGCGCGGAGGCCGGGCCCGCGACGGGCGCGATGATGAAGACGCCGTTTGCCCCGGGCACGTGCCGTCAGCGTCCTGGCCGCGCGCGCGGCGGCCAGGTGTTGAGGTGATCAGTCGCGATCGCGGCCGCGACGCGGGGCGCCGAACCGTTCGTTCCGGCCGCCATCGGTGGCGTCACGCGATGCCCCGCGCGGCGCACCACCCTGCCGCGGGCCGCGGTCGAACCGCTCACCCCGTCCGGCACCGAACCCGCCCGACCCGCCGCGCGCGGGCCGCTCGGCGTTGTCGAAACGCCGCGGGCGCTCGAAGCTCCCGCCCCGCTCGCCGCGGTCGAAGAACCGGCCGCCGCGCGGAAACTCACCGTTCTCGGTGCCGCGGCTGTCGGTCCCACGGTGCTCGCCACCGCGGTCGTACGATCCGCGCCCGCCGAAGCGGTCGCGCGACGGCCCGCCACGCTCAGCGCCGCGATCGTACTCGCGCGTCTCGCTCCGCGGTGGATAGCTGGTCGTGCCGTCGTCGTGGCGGACGACGGGGCGCTCGCCACGGATCGTCGTGTCGCGCAGTGCGGCGATCACGGCGTCGGCATCGCCGGCTGGCACCTCGACGATCGAGAACTTGTCCGCGATGTTGATCGCCCCGATGCGCGAGGCGTCGATCCCGGCCTCGTTGGCGATCGCGCCGACGAGGTCGCCCGGGCGCACACCCGACCGCCGCCCGACGCCGACGTACAGCTTGGTGTTGCCACCCGCGCCACCGCGCGACGGCTCGCGACGCGGCCGCTCGGCGCGGCCCGCGTCGCGACCGGCGTCGCGACCGGCGTCGCGGCCGCCTTCACGGCCGAACTCCCCACGCGAGCCGTCGCCCCGGCCGCCGCGCTCGTCACGGCCGCGCTCGTCACGACCGCGTGTATCCCGCCCACGGTCGTCGCGGCTCCGCTCGGTCCCGCGGTCGCGTGTGCGCCCGGCGCCTTCGTGGAACGACGGAATCTCGACTTCGTCCTCGGCAGCCGGCGCGTTGCCGGCGGCGTCGTGGGCAAGCCGCACCGCCGCAGCCGCGACGTCGGCGAGGTCGAACTCGCCAGCGAGCATCTCCGCGACCGCGCGGTACGGCGCAAGCGTGTCGTCGCCGTCATCGCTCGACTGGCCGTCGCCAGCCGTGCGGCGGTCGCCCTGGGCCGCCGTCAGCGCATCGCGCAGCATCGTCGCGGTGCGCTCGAAACGACGCGCCTTGATGTCGGCCGACGTTGGCACCGGCGCGAGGTCGAGCCGCTGCTTCGTCACCCGCTCGATGTTGCGCAGCAGTCCGC
The DNA here is from genome assembly GCA_036401455.1 of Gemmatirosa sp. GTDB lineage: Bacteria > Gemmatimonadota > Gemmatimonadetes > Gemmatimonadales > Gemmatimonadaceae > BPUI01. The sequence goes on from DASWUT010000320.1 coordinate 14,145, forward strand.
GCTCGCGCGGCTCGGCGATCGTGATCGCCGCGCCCTCGCGCCCGGCGCGGCCGGTACGGCCGATTCGGTGCACGTACGCGTCCGGCGCGCTCGGCACGTCGTAGTTGACGACATGTGAGACGTGGTCGATGTCGAGCCCGCGCGCGGCGACGTCGGTCGCGACCAGGAGCTCGACCTGTCCGGCGCGGAAGCGACGCATCACGCGATCCCGCGCTTCCTGTCCCATGCCGCCGTGGAGGGCCTCGGCGCTGAAGCCGCGCGCCGCGAGCGTCTCGGTGAGCGCGTCGGCCTCGGTGCGCGTACGGCAGAAGACGATCGCGCTCGTCGGCTGCTCCATGTCGAGCACGCGGCCGAGCGCGGCCACCTTGTGCGCGCGCGGGACGAGGTAGGCGGTCTGGCGCACCTTGGGCATCTCGCCGGCGACGAGCGCCTGACGCGCGACCTCGACGCGCGCGGGGTCGTGCAGGTAGCTGTCCGCGGCGCGCGCGACGCGCGGCGCCATTGTCGCCGAGAACATCGCGGTCTGCCGCCCTTCGGTCGGCGTGGCGCCGACGATCGCCGTGAGGTCCTCCTCGAAGCCCATGTCGAGCATCTCGTCGGCCTCGTCGAGCACGAGCACGCGCACCTGGCTCAGGTCGAGCGCCTTGCGCGTGACGTGATCGAGCGCGCGCCCGGGCGTGCCGACGACAACGTCGACGCCACGCTCGAGGGCGCGGAGCTGCTGCCCCATCGCGGCGCCGCCGTAGACGGCGAGGACGCGCGTGCGGAAGCCGCGGCCGTACTTGTGGACGGCTTCGGCCACCTGCATGCACAGCTCGCGCGTGGGCACGAGGATCAGCGCGCGCGGGGCGTCGGCGCGCGGCGCGTCGGCGATGCGCTGCAGCAACGGCAACGCGAACGCGGCGGTCTTGCCGGTGCCGGTCGCGGCGAGGCCGAGCACGTCGCGCCCGCTCAGGAGGACGGGGATCGCCTCGCGCTGGATGGGCGTCGGCTCCTCGTACCCGAGGGCGGCGATCTCGTCGCAGAGCTCGGGGCGCAGCCCGAGCGTGGCGAATGCGGTAGCGGGGCCGTCGGCGTCCATCGACGGGTCGTCGCCCGCACCCGCGGGCCAGTCGGTGGCGTCGGCGGCGGGATGGATCGGGTCGGTCGCGACCGTCGCGTCGGAGGCGTCAGACGCGGCGGCGTGGTCGGGCAGCCCCTCGAGCGGAGCGGAATCTTGAACGGACATGAGACGTCGAAAAAGCGGCAGCCGGGACGGTGTGCTCATCCGGCAAAGTCCGACGGCCCAGGCCCGCGCCTTCACATGGCGGGCGAACGAGGCAGGTTCGGACGAGAGACGCGTGAGGACCCCGGCTTCTGTGGTCGCCGGGGCCGTCGGACACACGGGCGTATCGCGCTCGGAGCCCGCAGAAATGCGGGTTGACGGAGCGCCGTCGTCACAATATGTGGCCACTCGGGGTAGGACCGCTACTCCATCCCGCGCCTCTGCCCGCCTCGTGCCCCGCCCCAACCATGCGTCCCTGCTCCGGCGACATCCGTCCGATTCGTATACAGCGGGGCGCACTCGTACTCATCGCGGCCGGTGTGGCGAGCGCGTGTCGTGGACCGCAGCCGCCGGCGGTCGACCTGCCGGGCGGGCCGACACCCGCTCCGCGCGCGTCGGACACGCGGCCCTGGTCGGGGCCCGTGGCTACCGTGCAGCCTGATACGACGGGCGGCCGAGTGTTCACCCGCGTCCACCACGCGCAGGCGAGCGCGTACCCCGAACCGGCCGAGCTCGCCGTCGCGAGTGATACCGCGTGGCAGGCGGCGTGGGCGGCGCTCTTCCCCAACCTGCCGGCGGGGAAGCCGGTCCCGCCGGCGGTCGATTTCGGGGCCGAGGTCGTCCTCCTCGTCGCGGCCGGCCCACGCTCGACTGGCGGCCACGACGTGCGCATCGACGCGGTCGAGTCGGATGCGGGAGGCGGGCTGGTCGTCCGCTACACCGTCACCGCGCCCGGACCGGGCTGCATGACGGCGCAGGTGATGACGAGCCCCGTGGACGTCGTGCGCGCCGCGCGCCCATCCGGCCCGGTGCGGTTCGTGGCGCGGCGGGCGATGACGGCGTGTTAGGCGGCCGATGCCCGAAACGGACGCGCGGCCCGGTACGCCGAGGTACCGGGCCGCGCGTCTTTCGGCGCGAACGGCGCCGAACGCACGATCGTTAGACGCGCGTCACGCGGCGCGCCGGCGGCGCAGCCCCGCGCCGACGACGAGGGCCAGGCCGGCACCGGCGAGCGCGAAGGTGCCCGGCTCGGGCACGACGGCGGCGACGACGTTCGTGAACTGGTGGGCGCGACCCGAGCCGGTCGCGAACACCGGCGCGCCGGTCGCGTCGAAGCCGCTGAGGCTTCCCTGAATCCACTGGATGCCGAAGATCCCGCCGCCCTGCAGGTCGGACGGGCGGCCGTCGAGCCACTGCAGGTACACGCCGTTGGAGATCGTTCCAAGGGGCTGCGAGAAGTCGAGGGTGCGCAGCAACGGCACGCGGTCGCCGTTGACGACCGTCCCCGGCGAGACGCTCGCGTAGAGATCGCCGTCCGGCGTGCCGTTGTACCAGCTCGTGTACGACGAGAAGTACTGGAAGTACATGTTGAACGTCGTCGGCGCGCCGAGCGGCGGGCTGATCGACGACTGGCGAAACAGTCCGGCGACGTCCATCGAGTACAGGTCGAAATTCCGTCCGGAGTGCGTGTACATCTCGAGGACGTCGCCGTTGCCGGGCGCGAACAGCGCCGTCGAGCTGCCGAGGTTGGACGGCCGGTTGACGTAGCCGAGGTTGCTCGGGTTGTTGCTCCACGTCCCGAGCGAGTTGGTGCCCTCGGTCGCGAGGATGCTGTAGCGGTCGAGGAAGTCGAAGCCCTTGGACGTGACCGGGTTTCCCGTCGTCGCCTGGTACTCGCAGGGCTGCGTCGCCTCGGAGCAGGCGTACTCGCTGAAGTCGATCGTGACAGGCTGCTGCGCGCGGAGGGCGGGGGCGGCAAACGTTGCGCAGAGAACGGCGGCGGTGCGGAAGAGGCGGCGCATGGGTCGGGGTCGGGTGGTCAGGGTGCGGCCGCGGGGCACCTCGGCGCCCCGCGGCACGGCGTGTCGAAGCCGGCGCGCGTCAGCAGCCGTTGTTGCGGAGGAGCTGGATGGCGCGGAAGGCATTGACGCGGCCGCCGCCGAACGTGCTGGACGGGCCGATGACGTCGGTCGAGCGGGTCACGCAGCCGATTGCGCGCTGCCGACGAGCGACCGTGCGCGGGCCACCGATCTCGGCCGTCACGAGCGCCATGAGGCCGGCGACGTGCGGCGACGCCATGCTCGTGCCCTGCAGGTCCGCGTACGTGTTGTGGATTCCCGCGCACGTGCTGCTGCCCTGGAGCGACGGAGCGCCGACGCTATCGACCCAGGGCTGGAACTCGATCGACGACGACGAGCACACGGAGTAGATGCCGTCGAGGCTCACGCCCTGGAGCACGCCCTGGTAGTAGCGGAACGGCCACGCGAGGTTGTAGCCGAGGTTGCCGCCCGGGGCAAAGACCGTGACGTCCGACCCGAAGTTGGAGTAGTACGCCCGGCTGTCCGGAGTCCGCCACGCCTGCGTGGTGTCGTTCGGGTTCCAGCCCGGGATCGGGTGCGTGAGAGGGTACTTGCTGAGCGGACCCGTCGAACCGACGCTCACGATGCCGCGGTTGAACGCCGGCGCGAAGGTCAGCACCGGGTTGGGCACCTGGACGTTGTCGTTGCCCGCCGAGGCGACGACGATGACGCCGGCCGCGTTGGCGTAGTCGATCCCGGCCTGGTAGAACGCGATGTTGGCGATCGAGCCCGGGTCGTTCTTGAAGCGGGTACCACCGAGGCTCATGTTGACCACGTCGGCGCCGTGGTCGGTGCACCAGACGAGGGAGTTGACGACGCGGTCGGTTGGCGTGCCGCCGGTGGCGGCGAACACCTTCGCGATCATCACCGAGGCGCGGGGCGCGATCCCGGCCATCACGAGACCTTTCGCCGCGACGGTGCCCGCGACGTGCGAGCCGTGCCCAACGGAATCGAGCGTCGGGCTCGAATACCCGGCGGTCGAATCGACGCCGTTGTTGTAGACGAAGCTGGTGCTGTCGACGAGCCGACCGGCGAGTTCCTGGTGCCCGCCGTCGATGCCCGTGTCGATGATGCAGACGCGCGCGCCGGTGCCGAGTTTGGTCGCGAGCTTCCAGGCGTCGGGGACGCGCATCGTGTTGAGATCCCACTGCACGCCGCTCCGCAGCCACGAGGCCGTCGACGGGTCGACCCCGTTCCCCTGCGTCGACGCTGCAGCCTGCGCGAGCGCGCGCACGGCGAGTGCGCGGTTCGGCACACCATCGGTCGGGACCCCGGGGTCGAGCAGGATGTC
>DASWUT010000321.1:0-2318 GCA_036401455.1 Gemmatirosa sp.
GATGTCGGGCGACGTGGTCGAGCGCGAGATGCGGCCGTCCGTCGCCGACCGCCGGGGCGCCACGGATTCGCTCGTGAAACTCGGCATGGGGTCAGAGCTGTCCTTCGATGACCTGACGGCGCGCATGAAGTCCACGCACGATGTGCTCAAGGCCCTGCTGCCGCCTGATCTGTTCGAGCAGGTGATGGGGCAGCTGGACACGGTCTGGAAGTAGATGCGGGGCGACGGGGTGACGGGCGAGCGTTGCACCCACACGGGCACGGTGCTCCGGCTCGTCCCCGCCAAACAACTGCCCATCCGGCTCCGCATTCGCCGCGGTGCGCACGGTGCCCCGCTCGACGACGGCATCGCGTCGCCGCCGGAGGTGCCACATCCGCGGCCGCACAGCCTCGTTGCGACCTGGGGGCGTGCGCACCGACGCTACTGGGGCGGAGGGCGCGAACCGGAGGTGGCGCCCTGCGTAGTACCTATGGTCGCTTGGGGCGAGAACGATCCGCCGCGCTCGGCCTGACGCGGCGACGGTCGCCCGTGAGGGTTGACGGGATGCGCGGCGGCCACACGTTAGGCGCCGAGCGCACCAGCCGTGTCCCTTGTTCCCCACCATGCGCACCTCCCCTCTTGTTCGCATGCTCGCCCTGCTTGGCCTTACTGCGTGCGGGATGATGTCCCGCGACGCCGCGCCGCCGCGGCCGGGTCGCACGGCGCCGGCGGACGTTGTCGCGCTGCCCGACAGCGTGGCACTCGCGATGGGCGGGAACGCCGGCTTCAACGCACGCACGGGCACCTTCGAGGGCGTCCTGTACAACGCGTCCGACTTCACGATCACGGGGGCGACGATCAGCCTCGCGGTGCGCGGCGCGAGCGCGCTCACGTCGTCCCGGCATTTCTACTCGTTCCCGATCACCCTGCCGCCCTACGCGGCAGCGCGATTCACCACGCTGGTCGAACCGCCCGACGCTGGCGCGGTGCTCAGTGGATGGCAGACGATCCACGTGCGCGGCTACTGCGACGCGGGCGCAGCGGCGCTGGCGATGCCGCCGGACGACTCGGCCGCGGACGCGAAGGCCCGGACCTGCCGGCGCCTGGCGTCAACCTACTGGGATCCGCAGGACACGACCGTGCAGTCGTGGTGGATCCGGTAACCCGGGCGGTCACGGACGCGGTGCGACCGCGTGCTCCGGAACGCCGGTGGCCGGCGTCGATGGGAATGGCGCCGTGGCGACGTCGTCCAACCCGATCTCGTTCTGGACCGCGTAGACGAATGCGTGGCGCGCATTGTTCACGTTGGCGAAGAACGGACGGTTCGTCTCCTTCCGCAAGTCCGCGTTGAGTGCGTCGCGAACCGCTCCGCCGAGGCCGGCTAGGGCAAGGTTCATCGGCCCGGACGCGAAGATCCCCGCACGCTGCAGCGTGACCCAATGCTCCGTCGGCAGCACCATTCGCGAGCGGTCGGAGCAGTTCGGCTGCGACGTATCCGGCGACGATCGGATCTACGCGCGTTCAGCTCGGACGACAGCGCGGCGATCAAGAATGGTCGACGGGCGCCAGCTGTGTCGGTGCCCCGAGCTTGTACGCTGTGACGAGGGTCGGCGAAGCGCGGCGCGATCGACCACCGACGCCGCGCGGGTCGCGTGCGGTCTAACCATGAGCGTCAGTGCGAAGCTCTTGACGTGAAGGCTCCGGGCACCGTTCATGGAGCGCGCGTTGCGCCTGTACCGATCGCCAGCCCCGTTCGCTCCGCCAACCTGCGGAACCCCGTGCGTATTGAGGAGTTGCTCGCGTCCCCTGGTGGGATGCCGCCGAACGTGTCCGACCACAGTGTCGCCGTTCGCCTCCCGAGCGATCGCGACGACGTGGCACCCGTCGCGCTAACGCCGACGATCACGGCGCACGTCGACGCGGCTACGACGCACTTCGCCGATTGGAGCCGTGAGGTTCAGCCGATCCGGCATCGCTTTGAGGTACACGTCGGAAGCGTGGACGCGATCGCGCAGGGTGCGGATGCTGCGGCGTACGCGGTCGACTTCGCGCGTCATGTCCCGGGCGTCTCACCAACGGAAATGGAGATCCGGGACACGCAGGTCGCGCGGCAAGAGGCGGCGGATACCTACCGCGTGCGAGCCGAGGCCGCGATCGCCCTGCTCGCGGCTGCGGGCGCGCCACTCGTTCCTCGTGCACGAAAGAGCTTCGATCCGGCACCGCTGGATGAGACACCGACCGATACGTCTCGCGGGCGCTTGGTCGCGCATCTCGTCCTCGACGAGTTCCCGAGACGCATGGTCGGCCCACGGCCGGGCGGCGAATCATGGTTCTGGTAC
>DASWUT010000322.1:0-2574 GCA_036401455.1 Gemmatirosa sp.
GCCGATCGGAGGCGACGGGCGTGGGGCGCGACGACGCCGCACGCCCGCGCGTGGCCCTCGTCACCGGGGCCGCGCACCGCGTCGGCCGCGCGCTCGCCGTCGCACTCGGCGGTCGCGGAATGCGCGTCGCCGTACACTTTCGCTCGGATCCCGCCGCGGCCGCCGAGACGTGCCGACTCGTCGAGGCGGCTGGCGGCGGCGCGGAGGCGTTCGCCGCCGATCTGGCGGAGGCGAGCGCGCCGGGCGCGCTGATCCGCACGGTGGCCGACCGCTTCGGCAGGCTCGACGTACTCGTCAATTCGGCCGGCGTGATGGTGCGGACCCCCGTGGCCGAGGTGACGACGGAGGCGTGGGACGCGATGTTCGCGATCAACCTGCGCGCGCCGTTCTTCTGCGCCCAGGCCGCCGCGGCCGTCATGCCCGAGGGAAGCGCGATCATCAACATCGCCGACCTCGCGGCGCTCGAGACCTGGCCCGCGTACGTGCCCCACGGCATCAGCAAGGCGGGCGTGGTGCAGATGACGCGGGCGCTCGCGCGCGCCCTGGCCCCGCGGATCCGCGTCAACGCGATCGCGCCGGGGACCGTGCTGCTGCCCGAGGGCTGGAGCCATGCGGACGCGGAGCGCCTTCGCTCGACGACGCCACTGCAGCGCAACGGGAGCCCGGAGGACGTCGCGCGCGCCATGCTCTACCTGCTCGACGCGGACTTCGTCACGGGCGAGACGATCGTCGTCGACGGCGGCCGGCACGTTCGGGTGTAGCCCTCCCGGTCGGGTCCGGGCCTCCGGTGGGAGTCTAGATTGCAGGGAGCAACGCGGCCGCCGTGTTTCTGGCGCCCCGGCCGCCCACATAGGAGACCACGTGGCGACAACGCACGAATACGAGGTGGTGGTGATCGGCGCCGGCCCTGCCGGGATGACCGCGGCGATGTACGCCGGTCGGTCGATGCTGAAGAGCGTCGTGATCGAGAGCGGTGTCCCGGGCGGCGAACTGCTCAAGACCGAGGTGATCGAGGACTACCCGGGTTTCGAGCACGTGCTGGGCGCCGACCTGGCCGAGAAGTTCGCGAGCCACGCGAAGAAGTTTGGCTGCGAGTTCCACGAGTACCGCGACGTGCTGCACGTGCGGCGCATGGCCGACGGCTCGTTCGAGACGACGGCACAGGACAAGATCACCGAGGAGGAGCACGTCTATCGCTCACCGACGGTGATCGTCACGGCCGGCGGCACGCCGGTCTACCTCAACGTCCCCGGCGAGAGCGAGTATTCGTTAGGCAAGGGCGTCAGCTACTGCGCGATCTGCGATGGCGCCTTCTTCCGCGGGCAGACGATCGCCGTCGTCGGCGGTGGTGACGCGGCGGTGGAGGAGGCGGACTTCCTCACGCGCTACGCGGAGAAGGTCTACCTCGTCCACCGTCGTGACGAGCTGCGCGCGTCGAAGATCCTGCAGCAGCGCCTGTTCGAGAACCCGAAGATCGAGGTGGTCTGGAACAAGGCGGTCGACGAGATCGCCGGCGAGCTCCCGGCCGGTGTCAAGGCGCTCAGGCTGCGCGACACGGTCACCGGCCAAACGAGCACGCTCGACGTGACCGGCGTGTTCATCTTCGTCGGTTTCAAGCCCAACACGGGCGTGATCGACGTCGGCCACTATGACCACGACGACATGGGCTACGTGCGCACCGACGTCAACATGATGACGAGCGTGCCGGGACTGTTCGCGGCCGGCGACCTGCGCTCGCAGCTCGTGCGGCAGGTGACGACGGCGGTTGGTGACGCGACGACGGCGGCGATTGCCGCCGAGAAGTACCTGAAGGCGCTGGAGGACACGCACGGTGACGCGGAGGCGGCCGCGCACGAGGCGCAGGTCGTCGTCGGCACCGGCGGGTACGCGGTCTGACCGCGCCAGCGCTCGTCCAGCCGCGCGTCGACTCGTGGGTACTCGGCGCGTTCCAGGAGAACGGCTACCTCGTCGCGGATCCGGCGACGGGTGCGGCGGTCCTGGTCGACCCGGGTGACGAGGGCGATCGCCTCGTCGCCGCCGTGCGCGAGGCGGTACGCACTCAGGGGCTGCGGCTCCAAGGCGTGTGGCTCACGCACGCCCACCTCGACCACGTGGGTGCGCTCGCAGAGGTGAAGGACGCGTTCGATCTGCCGGTGCACCTGCACCCGCTCGACCGCGAGGTGTTCGACCTCGCGCCGCGGGCAGCCGCGATGTACGGGTTGCCGTGGTCGCCGCAGCCCGCGCCGGACCGCGAGTTCGCCGAAGGGCAGGAGCTCGCCCTCGGCGACCTGCGATTCACGGTGCTGCACGCCCCCGGGCACGCGCCCGGGCACGTCGTCATCCACGGCCACGGCATCGCGTTAGGCGGCGACGTGCTGTTCCAGGGCTCGGTCGGACGCGTCGACCTGCCCGGGGCCGATCCGCGCGCCTTCTCGCGCACGCTCGAGCGCGTGGCCGCGCTGCCGCCCGAGACGATCGTCTATCCCGGACACGGACCGCCGACGACGATCGCGCGCGAACTCGCCTCCAACCCGTTCCTCAACGGCGGCGCGCGGGTGCGCGGCGGATGAGCGC
>DASWUT010000323.1:0-6014 GCA_036401455.1 Gemmatirosa sp.
GCCGCACCCACCCGCGCCGCTCCAGCCGGTCCACCAGGTACGTCACCCCCCCGCTCGAGACGAGCAGCGAACGCTGCACCTCTCCCAGCAGCATGCGCCCTTTGTGGTGCAACGCCTCCAACACGCCGAACTCCGCGAGCGTCAGCCCGTGCCGCGCGATGTCGGCCGCCGCACGCGCCGCGATCGCCGCGTGCGCCCGCGCCAGCACCACCCACAGCTTCAGCGCATCCCGCTCGGCCGGAGTCACATCGGGCTCCGTTCGCGGGCGCGCGGCGGCGCCCGCATCGTCGCACGGCGGACCGTCGAGGCGAGGGAAGGTAGGACGGACGAGAGGCGAGCTGGACATGCGGCGGTCGGGGCGTCGGCGGACGGATGCGGCACAAGGTAGCGCGCAAAACGTGGCTGGCACGGACCACGGCGTCGGTGCGTCCGCAGCGTTGCGTGTCGCCCGGGCGTAGCTGCAGCATCCGCCGCCCGCCCTCCGCCCCACCCTCGATGCCCGCGCCCACCCCGCCCGCCACCGCCCCCGACCGGCGCACGTTCATGCGCTACTTCGCCGGCACCAGCCTCGGCGCGACCCTCTTCCCCGGCGTCCTCTGGGCCCGTGTCGCCGCCGGCGCCGAGCTCACCACGGCCACCGTCGCCGCAGCCGAAGAGGTCGCCGGCCTGCACTTCGAGCCCGCCGAGCGCGAGATGCTGCTCGATGGGCTGAAGCGGCAGGAACAGCAGCTCGAGGCGTTGCACGCGGTGCCGCTCGACAACGCCGTCGCGCCGGCCGTCCACTTCGACCCCCTCGGCGCGCTCGCCCCCGAGATGCGCGCCGAACTCGTCGCCCACCTCGCCGCGGAGTCCAAACCCGCGCACCCGGCGCATGCGGCGCGGGTCACCGCCGTCCCACGCGACGCCGATCTCGCGTTCCAACCGGTGACCGTGCTGGGTGAGCTCCTTCGCACGCGCCGCATCACGTCGACCCAGCTCACCCGCCTCTACCTCGACCGGCTCCGCCGCTTCGACCCGACGCTCCGGTGCGTCGTCACGCTCACCGAGGAGCGCGCGCTGCAGCACGCGGCGGCGGCCGACGAAGAGATCGCCCGCGGCCGCTACCGCGGCCCGCTCCACGGCATTCCCTGGGGCGCCAAGGACCTGCTCGCGGCGCGCGGCTACCCCACCACGTGGGGCGCCGGCCCATACCGCGACCAGGTGATCGACGCCGACGCCGAAGTCGTGCGACGGCTGGACGCCGCCGGCGCGGTGCTCGTCGCCAAACTCACGTTAGGCGAGCTCGCACAGGGCGACGTCTGGTTCGGCCGCGGGCCCAGCGACGCGACCGGCGAGGAAGCGAAGACCCGCGGCGGCCAGCGCACCCGCAACCCGTGGAAGCCCGACCAGGGCTCGAGCGGGTCGAGTGCGGGCCCGGCGAGCGCCACGGCCGCGGGGCTCGTCGGCTTCGCGATCGGTAGCGAGACGCTCGGCAGCATCTCGTCCCCGAGCACGCGCTGCGGCGTCACCGGCCTCCGCCCCACCTTCGGCCGCGTCCCCCGGACGGGTGCGATGGCGCTCTCGTGGAGCATGGACAAGCTCGGCCCGATCGCCCGCTCGGCGGCCGACTGCGCCCTCGTCCTCGATGCGATCCGCGGTCCCGACGGCCGCGACGCGACCTGCGTCGACCTGCCCTACGCCTGGCACCCCGACCGGCCGTTAGGCGAGATTCGCGTCGGCTACGTGCGGAGCGCGTTCGACGCTCCGGCTGCTGCGCCGGGCGCCACGCCGGGCGATCCCACGCGCGTCGTCCACCCGACCAAGGCGTTCGACGACGCCGCGCTCGCCGTGCTCCGCGACCGGCTCGGCGTGCACCTCGTGCCGGTCGAGCTCCCCGAGGCGCCCTACGACGCGATGCGCATCATCCTCACCGCCGAGGCGGCGGCCGCCTTCGACGAGCTGACGCGCTCGCGCCGCGACCGGCTGCTCGTGCAGCAGGGGCGATTCGACTGGCCCAACACGTTCCGCACCGCGCGCTTCATCCCCGCCGTCGACTACGTCAACGCCAATCGCCACCGCACGCTCGCCGTTCAACGCTGGGAAGCCCTGTTCTCGGGGCCCGGCGCGGTCGACGTGATCGTCACCCCCACCTTCGCCGCCGGCCTCACGCAGCTGATCGCCACGAACCTCACCGGACATCCGTCGGTCATCGTCCCACACGGCTTCCGCGACGACGGCACCCCGGTCTCGCTCAGCTTCCTCGGCCGCCTCTACGGCGAGGCCGACATGCTTCGCGTCGCCGCCGCGTACCAGGGCGCGACGGACTTCCACACGCGTCGCCCGCCAACCTTTGCGTGATCACGCTTGCGCCCGCTTCGCCGCGGGTGCATCGTAGCCGCGCGCCCTGTCCCGGCCGATCCTTCCGCCCCGCCCGCCCGCCATGCGATTCCTCGCCCTGCCACTCGCCCTCGCCCTCGCCACCGCCGGCAGCGCGGTGCGCGCTCAGCCCGCCGCCCCGGCGGCGAAGCCGACCGCCGCCGCAAAGCCCGCTGCGTCGGCGGCGAAGGCCGATCCGATCGACATCAACACCGCGAGCAAGGCCGACCTGCAGTCCATCCCGGGCATCGGCGACGTCTACGCCGCCAAGATCATCGCGGCACGCCCGTACCACAGCAAGGATGAACTGACGCGCAAGAAGGTCCTGCCCGCCGGCGTCTACGCCAAGGTCAAGGACCGCCTCATCGCCCGGCAGCACTGAACTCGAGCGCACTGAGCGCGAGCAACGCTTTTACCGGCTCGTCCCGGGGCACGCCGACCAGCGCGTCGACGGCCTCGGGCGCGAGCGGCCGGGCGAAGTGGAACCCTTGCGCCAGCGGACAGCCTAACGCCACCAGCGCGGCGCGCTGCTCAGCCGTCTCGACCCCTTCCGCGACGCAGCGCATCTCGAGCGCGTCGCCGAGTGCGACGATCGTCCGCGCCAGCGCGGCGTCGCTCCCCCCACGCGCGATGCCGTCGACGAAGCTCTTGTCGATTTTGAGCACGTCCACCGGAAACTGCCGCAGATAGCCGAGCGCGCTGTACCCCGTCCCGAAATCGTCGACGGCGATCCGCACGCCGAGCGCGCGTAACTCCGTCAGCCGCTCGCGCACCGCCTCGGGCCGTCGCACGACCGTGTGCTCCGTCATCTCCAGGGTGAGCGTCCCCCGCGCGAGCGGCGTCGAGCGCAGCACCGCGGCCACGTCCTCGACGAACCCGGGGTCGTGCAGCTGCCGACTCGACACGTTCACGGCCACGCCGAGCAGCCGGGCCGTCGGCACTCCTGCCGCCCGTTGCGCTGCCTGCCAGCGCGCACCCTGCCGGCATGCCTCACCCAGGACCCAGCGGCCTAACGGCACGACGAGCCCCGTCTCTTCCGCGACGTCGAGGAAGTCCGAAGGCGCCATGAGCCCGTGTCGCTCGTGCCGCCACCGCACGAGCGCCTCGACGCCGATCGGGCGCCCGTCCTCGACGTCGACCACCGGCTGGTAGGCGAGACACAGCCCCGGCGCGTCGCCGAACGCGGCAACCGCCCCCTCGCCCTGCTCCAGCGCGCCGCGCAGCTCGCTCTCGAGCGCCAGCCGCGCGACCGCGGCCGCGTGCATCGACGGCTCGAATACCGCGCAGCGGCCCTTGCCCTGCGCCTTCGCCCGGTACATCGCCGCGTCCGCGTCGCGCAGCAGCGCGTCGACGTCGGTCGACCGCGAGTCGCCCACGGCGCGCGCGATTCCGACGCTCGCCCCGACGAACGCGTGCCCGGTCGCCGCGCCCTCGAGCGGGATCGGCGCCCGCACCGTCGCGACGACGCGCTCGGCCACCACCACCGCATCGCCATCGTCGCGTACGTGCTCCAGCAGCACGGCGAACTCGTCGCCCCCGAGCCGTGCCACCGTGTCGCTGCCGCGCGTCGCGTTGAGCAGGCGCGCCGCGACCTCGATCAGGAGGACGTCACCGGCGGCATGGCCTAACGAATCGTTCACGTTCTTGAAACCGTCCAGGTCCAGCACGAGTACGGCGACGCGTCCGGGCCGCCCTTCGGCGGCAGCCGTGGCGAGTGCGCGCTCTGCCCGCGCGCGGAATTCCGTCCGGTTGGCCAGCCCGGTCAGGGCGTCGTGAAACGCCTGATGCGTCAGCTCCGCGCGCAGCGTCGCGAGCGAGGCGGCCGCTTCGTTCATCGTCGCGCCGAGCAACGCGAACTCGCCCGGCATGCGCGCCGCCTCGGTACGCACGCCGAAGTCTCCGCCGCGCAGCGCGCGCGCGTGGGCCAGCAGCGCCGCGAGCGGCGCGGCCATCGCGCGCCCTGTCGCGAGCCCGAACAGCATCGCGAGCAGCAGCGCCAGCGCCCCGAACGCCGCGACGTGCGCGGTGCTCCGGGCGGTCGCTGCGCTCACCGATTGCTGCGCGTCGGCGACGCGCAGCGACGTCCATGCCCGGAACCCGGACAGCGCGCTGTCGAGACCCACGAGGTCCGTCGCCGCCGCCTCGAGCACCTGAAGCGCTCGGTCGCGGTGCCCCAACACTTGCTCCACGCGGGCCACCCCGATCCGAACCTCGACGGCTTCCTGCAACCGGCCGATCTCCTCCAGCTCCGCGCGCTGACCGGGCGACAGTCGCTCCAGTCGCATCGCGCTCACCCGCAAGCTGTCGAGCTCAGCGCCGCGCGCCTCGTAACGCGCGCGCGCCTGCTCCGATCCGCCGTTCGCGTACTGCATGCCCGCGGCGAGTTCGCCCGTCATCGCGCTCACGACGCGCTGCGCCTGATCGTATTCCTCGCGCGACAGCGCCAGCACGACCCGCGCCTCGCGGTCGGCGGTTCGCAACGCAATGACGGCACGCACCGTCACGAGCCCAAACACGAGGACGACGACGCCGAAACCGACGGCCAGCCGCGCGCGGATGCTCGACAGCGAACACGCACGCCGGACAGCGTGCCAAACGGCGCGCGCGCTCACTGGTCGGCCACCCGCGCGAGCGTGATCGGCTTGAAGACGACGTCATGCCCCCGGTCGAACGCGATCGCTCCCGTCGCGCCGACGAACGCCGGGCGCGACCGCCCGACGCCGTCCAGGTACTCGCGCACCGCGTGGCGATCCGCCCCCGTCGCCCGCGCCGCCTCGCCGAGCAGGAGGGCCGCGTCATACGCGAGCGCCGCCTCCTGGCCGGGGCGCGTTCCGTACACCGCCACGTACGCGTCGACGAAGTGGCGCGCCTGCGCCGACGCGGGATGCCGGGCGTCGAACAGCGCGGTGTACCGCACCGCTCCGATCTCGCGCCGCAGCGCCGGATCGCGCGTGTCCGACAGCCCGTCGCCGCCGAGCATCGGCACGTCGAGACCAGCCGCGCGCGCGGCCCGCACGAGCGGCAGCGCGTCGCCGGATGCATCGCCGACCACCACGAGCAGGTCTGCGCGCTCGTGCCTGGCGTACGTCGCGTATGGCTCCGCCCATTCCGTGAGGCGCGCGACCTCGGGTGCCCGCATCACCACCGTGCCTCCGGCCGCCGTGAACGCGTCCGCGAATCCACGCGACCAGCCCTTGCCGTACACGTCGTTCCGGTAGACGACCGCCGCGCGCGCGACGTGCAGCGAGTCGAGCGCGAACCGCGCGGCCGCGCGGCTCGCGGCGCGGTCGTCGGGGCACACCCGAAAGAACCACGGACTCCGGGCGTGCAGGACGGGACTCGACGCCGTCGGCGAGATCGCGACGACACCGTTCGCGCCGTCGTGGTCCACATCGCCGTACACCGGCGCGGCATCGAGCGCGCTCTGGCTGTCGGTCGGCCCAATCACGCCCACGACGTCCCGATCGGCGCGCAATGCGGCCGCGATCGCGACTGCCCCCTCCGCACGCGTCGGCGGCACGCGCACCTCGAACCGCGGCCCCGGCACGCGGGCGCCCTGGGCGTTCAGGTCGCGGACGGCGATTGCCGCACCGCGCAGCACCGGATCCTCGCCAGATTCGGGACGCAGCACCGCGATCGTCGGTGCCACACCGATCGCG
>DASWUT010000324.1:0-2293 GCA_036401455.1 Gemmatirosa sp.
TTTGTTCTCCGCGGTGACGATGTACTGCGCCAGCGCGATGGCGGCGGGACCGTTGATCGTCATCGACGTGGTGATCGCGCCGAGGTCGATCCCGTCGAACAGCGTCTCCATGTCGCGCACGCTGTCGATCGCGACGCCGCACTTGCCGACCTCGCCCAGTGATTTCGGGCTGTCGGAGTCGTAGCCCATCAGCGTCGGCATGTCGAACGCGACGGAGAGCCCCATCTGCCCCTGCGAGAGCAGGAAGTGATAGCGCTCGTTGGTCTGCTTGGCGTTGCCGAAGCCCGCGAACTGGCGCATCGTCCACAAACGCGAGCGATACATCGTCGGGTGGATGCCGCGCGTGTACGGGTACTCGCCGGGGACGCCGAGATCGTTGGTGAGGTCGAGGTGCGCGACGTCCGCCGGACCGTACACCGCCTTGAGCGGCACATCCGAGATCGTGCGGTCGACCGCGCCCGAGCCTCGTCCGGCTCGCGGCGGCGTCCGCTCCGCTTTGCGCTCCCAGCGCTCGACGAGCTCACGGTACTCGGGCGTGACGTCGGGTCCCAGCCCTGACGCGCGATCGATCATCTTGGCCAATGCAACAATCCCTTCGAGGTCGACCCGTCTGGTTCGACCTCTTCCCAGGACTTTCCCGAACGTCTCGCCGTTGCGGTCAATGCGCGACGGGCACGAGAGCGTCGCTCGCGCGCCGCAGCCGGGCTTTGGCCGCCGCGGCGAAGACCGCCGCGCGCAGGTCGCCGGGCAGCGGCGGGGTCGTCACCGCGGCGTCCCAACCGTCGCCGGCCGGCTGGTCGGGCGAGGCGAGGGCGACGAGCCCCACCCGCGGGCGCAGGTCGGCCGGCAGCCGCGCGACGCCCGTCCAAGCGGCGAGCGGGATCGGCACGACGACGACGTCGACCGCCGACGCCGCGAGCACGCGCCGCAGCCCCGCGGCGTTGCTGACCGTCTCGACGGCGAAGCCCAAGGCGCGCAACTGGTCGACGGCGTCGTCGCCGTCGTCCGCGCCGACCAGCAGCACGCGCAGGCCGCGCTGAATGCGCCGCGGATCGGCCGGCAGGGTCAGCCGGACCCACCACGCGCCGGGGTCGCCGCCGGCCCGGAACGTGCCGGCGTGGCGCTCCACGATACGCGCCGCGAGGCGTGCGCCGATCGTCGGCGCGACGCTCTCGCCGGCCGGCGAGGCGCCCGTCCCGGTCAGCTCGAGCACGACGGCCTCGTCGAGGTCCTCGAGGTGCGCCCGCACGGGGGCGGCGGGGCGGCGGCCGTCCTCGACGAGCCGGCCCAGCGCCGTCCCCAGCAGGTCGGGGTCGGCGACGACGCGCGCGGCCGCGCCGCCCTCGACGACCGCGCCGGCCGCGACCGCCAGCGCGACCAGGTCGACGGTCTGCCACTGCGGCTCCACCGCCGCCAATTCGATGCGCGAGAGCAGGTCGACGTCGGACGCGATCTCGCCCACGCGCTCGCCGCTGGCGCGCACGACGGCGAGCGCTTCGCGCGCGTCCTGCGGGAAGCGGGTGTCCTCTTCGAGCAGCCGCGCGAACCCCACGATCGTCGTGACCGGGCCGCGGACGTCGCGCGCGAGCCGCGCGACCAATTCGGCCTGGGTGGCGCGCGCGTCGAGCAGCTCGACACGGCGCCGCTCGCTCTCGCCGTAGAGCGCGACGTTGCGGACCGCGATCGCGAACGACGCGGCCACGAGCTCCAGCGCGGCGCGGTCTGATTCGTCGGGCCGGCGGTTGCCGTACCGCACCGTGAGCACGAACTCGGGCCGTGCGCCGCCGCCGGGGATCGCCAGCACCAGCTCGTCGGCGGGCGCGTTGGCGAGCCGTAACGGCGTGCCGTCGAGCGCCTCGCGGCCGCCGGGCAGCGGGCGCGCGTCGAGCGCGTTCACCCCGCCGTACGTGTTGTCCGCGGCGCGGCGCAGCAGGGTCGCGGTCCCGCCCGTCGCCGAGCCGACGGCGTCGACGAGCGCGCGCGCGGCCGTCGCCGGCCGCGGCGACGACAGCACCGCCTGCGTGAGCTCGCCGACCTGCGCCAGCCCTTCGGCGAGCCGCGCCAGCCGCTTGCGGCGTTCGAGCTCCTCGATCACGAGCTGAGCCAGCAGATTCAGCTGGATTCGCTGCTGCTCGCTGAGCGTGCGCGGCTCGCGGTCGATCACGCAGATCGTGCCGACCGCGTCGCCGTCCGGCGTGACGAGCGGGGCGCCGGCGTAGAACCGGATCAGCGGTTCGCCCAGCACCAGCGGGTTGGCCGAGAAGCGTTCGTCGGCGCGCGCGTCCGCGATCTC
>DASWUT010000325.1:0-6318 GCA_036401455.1 Gemmatirosa sp.
CGATCAGCCCGCAGGTGCGCAGACGGGCGGTGCGCAGACGGGCGGGCCGCCGGGCCGTCGGCGGCGCGGCCCGTAGCGGCGCGCCGCCGCACGCGCCGCTACGGGCCGCGCGCCGGAGTGTCTAACTGACGCGCAGGACGACCTTGCCCGTAGTCGCGTCGCTCTCGAGGTGATGGTGCGCCGCGGCGACGTCAGCGAGCGCGAACACGCGATCGACCGTCGGCCGGGCGACACCGCGCGCGAGGAGCGGCACGACCTCGTGCGCGAAGCGTTGCGCGGTGGCGATTCGCTCCTCGAGCGGGCGGGCGCGCATCACGGTTCCACGCAGCGTCAGGCGCGCCGAAAGGACACGGCCGACGTCGACCGAGCCCTCGCGCCCGGCAACGAGCCCGATCAGCACGTGCCGGCCGCGTGGCGCGAGCGCGTGAAGCGTCGCGTTCACGTACGGACCGCCGACGAGGTCGAGCGCGACGTCCGCGCCGCGGCCTCCCGTCCGTGCACGGACGAAGTCAACGAGCGCGGCACGCAGCGCGCCCTCGTCGCGGGCCACGTCCGCCGGGATGGCGAGCGCGTCCGCCGCGCCGTGCGCGCGGATCGCGTCCAGCTTGGACGCGGTGCGCGCCGAGCCGAGCGCGGTCATCCCGAACGCGCGCGCGAGCTGGAGCGCGGCGAGACCGACCCCGCTCGCGGCGGCGTGCACGAGGATGACGTCGCCCGGCCGCGCGTCGGCCTGGATGAGTCCGTCGTGCGCGGTCATGAACGCTTCCGGCACGGCCGCGGCATCGGTCCACGCGAGGCCGTTCGGGACGAGGACGGCCGTCCGCTCGTGGGCCACGACGTAGTCCGCGTACGCGCCGCCTCCGACGAGGCCGAACACGCGGTCGCCAACGGCCCGCTCGCGCGCGCCCGGGCCTAACGCGACGACCTCACCCGCGTACTCGAGCCCCGGGACATCCGCCGGCGCGCCCGGGGGCGGCGGGTACTGTCCGCGGCGCTGCATCAGGTCGGCGCGATTGAGCGCGGTCGCGTGCACGCGCACGAGGATCTCGCCTGCTCCGGGCGCGGGCGTCGGGCGCTCCTCGACGGCGAGCACCTCCGGACCGCCCGGGCGCGTGATGACGACGGCTCGCATCGCCGCGCTCAGCGGCAGCGGGTCAGGCCGTGCGCGACAGCCGTCGCGCGGTGATCACGTCGAGCGCGGCGACCGCGAGGACGTTGGCCGTCGCGAACAGCGTCCGACCGCGATCGTTCTCGCGGTTGGCGAACGTGCGACCGAGGAACGCGAGGTCGAGCGCATCGCCCGCGACGCGTGACCAGACCGCCTTGTCGCGGTGCTCGCCCGTGAGGATCGCGATACCGTGCCCGATCTCGCGAAGTCCCATCGTGCGCATCGCCGTGCGGCTCGCGTCGTCGGGGTGTCGGACCCCGATCACTCGCGCCATCGTCGTCGGCGCGAGGAACTCGGCCATCCCGAGCCCGAGACTGAAGTAGCCGAGGAACTCGGCGGTGCGCTCGTCGCCGCGAAGGCGACCGTTGCCGTTGTGCGAACCGGTATCCTGCTCGACTGTAGTTCCCATCATCGATGCTCGCGGAGGGGTAGCTGGTCGACCACGCGCGGCACGTCGCCGCCGGTAGCGTCGAGGCTGCGGCGCGACGCGTCGCACGCCGCGTACCGGCCGCACCAAAGGAACGCGACCCGGCGACCGCCGACGTCGACCGCTCGTCGATCCGCCGTCGCGCGACCGCACGCGCCAGGCATACTGCCCAGAGTCGCCGCGGCCGGCGAGATTTGGTGTGGGGCGCGCGATTCGGCGCGCAGGCGAGGCGAGGGATCGGAGTGGCGGCGATCGAACACGAGATGACCGGGGCACGGCGAGACAACGACGGGCAGGACGACGTTGCGACGTCGGCGGCTCACGATCTGTTCGCGGGCCCGGGCGAGATGGCGGCACGGTGTCGCGCGTTCGACTGGGCATCGACGCCGCTCGGCTCCGTCGTGGGCTGGCCCGTCGAGTTGCGCACGGCCGTGCGGCTGATGCTCGCCACGCCGGTCGCGACGAGCTTGTGGTGCGGCGCGACCTACACGCTCGTCTACAACGACGCGTACCAGCGCATCCTCGGCGTCAAGCATCCGCTCGCGCTCGGGCGTTCGGGTCCGGAGGTCTGGAACGAGATCTGGCTCGGGCTGGAGCCGCAGTTCGCGTCCGTGCGCGCAGGGGGCCCGGCGGTGTTCGCCGACGAGGCGCTCCTCCGCATGGCGCGGCTCGAGGGCGGACAGGACGAGGACGCGTGGTTCACGTACGCGTTGAGCGCGCTGACCGACGCCGCTGGACACTGCCTCGCCGTCTACAACGTCGCGGTCGAAGTCTCCGATCGTGTGCGCTCGCGCGAGGCGCTTGCTGGCGAGCGCGCGCGCCTGTTCGAAGTCTCTCAGCGCGTGCCGTCGTTCGTGAGCGTCGTCCGCGGCGCCGACCACGTGCTCGAATATGCGAACGAAGCGTATTTCGCGTTCGTCGGCCGGCGCGATCTCGTCGGGCGGCCGGTGTGGGACGCGCTTCCCGACGCGCGGGGCCAGGGGTTCGAAGCGCTGCTCGACCGCGTGCGCGACACGGGCCAGACGATCTCCGGCCGTGAGGTTCCCGTGCGCCTCTCGACCGTGCCGGGCGGCGAGGCAACGGAGCGCTTCGTCGACTTCGTCTATCAGCCGCTCGCCGGCCCCGACGGACAGACATGGGGCGTGCTCGGGTACGGCAACGACGTGACCGCGAAGGTGCTCGCCCGACGCGAGGTGGACCGGCTCCTCGCCGCGAGCGAGCTGGCGCGCGCCGACGCAGAGGCGTACGCCGCGCAGCTTCAGGAACAGGCGGTCGAGCTCGAACACCAGACGAACGAGGCGCAAACCGTCACGGACGCCCTCGAAGTCACGATCGCGCAGCTGCAGCACGCATCCGAGCGCGCCGGACGCCTGCTCGCGGTCGCCGCGGGATTGAGCGCGGCGTCGACGCCCGAGGCGGTGGCCGACGTGATCTTCCGCGAAGGCCTGGTCGCGTTAGGCGCCGACGCCGGTTCGCTCGCCCTGGTGCACGGCGACGGCACGGCGGGCGCCGAGATCGAGACCGTCCGCGTGATGGGCTATTCGGATCCGATCACGACCAAGTACCACCGGTACGCGGTGACTGCGGGGCGCCCGCTCTCCGATGCGGTGCTCTCCCGCGCGCCGGTGCTCCTCGAGTCGTGGGCCGACTGGTGTCGAGCGTATCCGCAGGTCAGCGCCGACGTGGGTGCGTTGGGCTACGAGTACGAGGCGTTCGCGGTGATTCCCGTCATCGGGGACGGCCGTGTGCTCGCCGCGTTGAGTGCGAGCTTCCGCCGTCGCGTGCCGTTCGACGAGGGAACACGCACGTTCCTGGCGACGCTCGGCGAGCAGTGCGGCCTCGCCCTCGAGCGCGCGCGCGCGTACGAAGCGGCGCGGCGCGCCGAGGACGCGAGCACGTTCCTCGCCGAAGCGAGCCAGCTGCTGGCGGCATCGCTCGATTACCACGCGACGCTTCGGACGGTGGCCGAAGCCGCGGTGCCGCGGCTCGGTGACTGGTGTGCCGTCGACGTGCTCGACAATCCCACCGCGCCGACCTGGCCGCCGACGCTCGCGCGCGTCGCGATCGTCCATGAGGATCCGGCGAAGCTCGAACTCGCGGCGGCCCTCGCCGCTCGGTATCCGACAGACTGGTCGGCCGAGGCCGGGATGGCCGCGGTGATCCGCGACGGAACGCCTTTCTTCGTGCCAATCGTCACGGAAGCGATGCTCGATGCCGGCGCGAGGGACGCGGAACACCGAGAACTGTTGCGGGCGCTCCGATTTTCGTCGATCATGGTCGTGCCGCTCGTCGCCCGCGGGCACACGCTCGGCGCGCTCACCTTCTGTCACACCGAGTCGGGTCGGCACTACGACGCGGCGGATCTCGTACTGGCCCAGGACCTCGCGCGGCGCGCCGCGCTCGCGGTCGACAACGCGCGGCTGTACCGCGACGCGGAGCGCGCGCGCGCGGCGGCCGAGGAGGCGAACCGTGGGAAGAGTCAGTTCCTGGCGAACATGAGTCATGAGCTGCGCACGCCGCTCAATGCGATCGGCGGCTACGTGCAGTTGCTCGAAATGGAGCTGCAGGGTCCGGTGACGCCGGACCAACGCGCCTCGTTAGGCCGCGTCCAGCAGGCGCAGCAGCGGCTACTCGCGCTCATCAACGACGTGCTGAACTACGCGAAGCTGGAGGGCGGTCGTGTCGAGTACGACGTGCGTGCGACCGACGTGCGCGACGTGGTCGCCGACGTTCTTCCGCTCGTCGAGCCGCTGATTTCAGCCAAGGGCCTCGCGTTCGACGTGCGCATGCCCGACGCGCCGTGCCGCGTCTGGGCGGATCGCGACAAGCTCGGGCAGGTGCTCGTGAATTTGCTGTCGAACGCGACAAAGTTCACGGACGCGGTACGGGCGACGGGCGAGCGCGGGCGGATCACGATCGACCTCGCGCCGGACGACGCCGAGTTGGGATTCGACGACGCGCCCGGCGAGCGCGTCGCGGTTCGCGTCACGGACACCGGCCGCGGCATCCCGCGCGAAAAGCAGGACGCGATCTTCGAACCGTTCGTGCAGGTGCGGACGGGCTACGCGCAGGCGACCGAGGGGACGGGGTTGGGCCTGTCGATCAGCCGCGACCTCGCGCGGGGGATGGGCGGGGATCTGCGAGTCCAGAGCGTCGACGGCGAGGGGAGCACGTTCGCCGTGGTGCTGCGGCGGGCCGGGGACGCCGCTGCGGGAGCGGCCGACGCCCGCCGGATGACGACCGAGCCGGGCGCCGTTGCGACGGCGTGACGCGCCAGTTGGCGCAAGGCGCGCCGGCCGGTCGCATACAAACGACAACGGCGACCCCGGACACATGGTCCAGGCTCGCCGTTTCGTGCAGGTCCGCGTCTGTCCCGGCTGGGCCGGGTCGTCCGTCGCGCGGCGTGGCACATCTGCGGCCATCGCACAACGCGTGCTGCAGAACACCTTGGCGCGCCACCGGCCACGGCCGAGGGCACATCCGGTCGCGGCGGGGCACATCTACGGCCCGCGCGCACGACGGCGTCGTCGCAAGGGAGACGCACGACCCGGGCCACGTGTCACAGCGGCAGCGGCGGCACATCCCTCGCGGCATGATTCCATACCCCGGACGGGGCTCCGGGTTTCAGGCCGGGCGTCACCGAGGCCGACGAACGACACGCGCACGACACCTCGGCGCGCCCGGTGTCGGGCAACTCGCGGAGGAACGCATCCGTGGTCGACGAGGATCGTGTGGGTCCCGGGGACGGGCACGCCGCGGAAACGCGTGCCGGCGGTGGGACCTGGCTGACGTACCGCTACCGGTTCAGCGGCGAGGGCACGCCCGAGTCGACGGGCACGGTGAAGGCGCCGTCGTTCCTGAACGCGGCACGGCGGATCCTCGCCCGCGGGCTCGGCGCGACGGTCGGGCCTGCACCGGCTTACCTGCGCCTGCGCGCGGTCGGCGAGCAGGAAACGCTCTTTCGTGTCGATTGCACGCACGCGGGCGATGCTGCAGCGTTACGCATCGACGTCGTACCGAGCGGGACGTACCAGTTCGCCGAGGTCGGTCCACTCGCGACCGGGGGCGAGCCGCCGGCAGCAACCGTCTGAGTCTCATCGTGCGCCACGTGCTCGACCGTCTTGACGGAGCGGATGCGGAGCGAAATCGAGCGAAACGGATCCAGGGCTGCCGAGGGTCGGATGCGACGACCCTCGGCAGCCCTGGATCTGCAACGACTTCGACCATCGGGACGGCGGGATTTGAACCCGCGACCCCCTGAACCCCATTCAGGTGCGCTACCGGGCTGCGCTACGTCCCGTCGCGCCGTTCACCCGCCCGGCGCGCCGAAGCAGCCAGTATAACCGGCCCGTGCCCGTTACGCAAAACAGCAGAGCCGAGCCCTGCAGATCCCTCACGCGCCCACGAGCGCCCGCACCCACGCCGCGGGCTCCATCACCCGCCCGACGTAGAACGCCCCGAACTCAGCGTATCGCGCGCTGACCTCGTCGAACCGCATCTCGGTGACGATCCGTTTGATCTCCAGCGGGTCCGCGGCGAACAGCGTCACGCCCCACTCCCATGCATCGAACCCGACCGAGCCCGTGATGATCTGAAAGACCTTCCCGGCGTACCGGCGTCCCGTCTTGCCGTGCGCCCACATCAGTCGGTTGCGCTCCTCCAGCGTCTGCTCGTACCAGTTCTGCCCGACCGCGCGCCGCTTGCTCATCGGATAGAAACAGAC
>DASWUT010000326.1:0-1938 GCA_036401455.1 Gemmatirosa sp.
CCCGATCGCGTGCGCGCGTACGTCCACGTCACGCCCAACGCGCCCGGCCACGCGCTCGACGAGATCGCGCGCGGCGTCGACGCCGGCGCGATCGGCGTCAAGCTCGCCGCCGCGCGGCGCGCCGACGACGTGCTCCTCGACCCCGTCGCCGCGCTCGCCGGGGAACGCGGACTCCCGATCCTGCACCACATCTGGCAGTGGCGGCGGCGCGACTGGCCCGCGCAGGAAGCAAGCGACGGTGTCGAGCTCGGTCGACTGGCCGCCCGGCATCCGCGCACGCAATTCATCCTCGCCCACATCGGCGGCGGGGGCGAGTACCGTCACACGTTCCACGCCGTTGCCGACCTGCCCAACGTGCACCTGGATCTGTCCGGGAGTGGGGTCGACCGCGGCATGCTCGACGACGCCCTGGCCGCGGTCGGCCCCCGCCGTCTGCTCTGGGCGTGCGACGTGACGATGTGCACCGGTCTCGCCAAGCTACGCGCGCTCGACCATCTCGGCCTCGACGCGGACGCGCTCGCCGACGTGCGCTGGCGCAACGCCGCGCGTCTGTTTCCAGCGGGCAGCTTCCCCGGGCTTCCGACACCGCCCGCATGATCCCCGTTGACGTCAACGCGCTCATCGGCGGATTTCCGTGGCGGCCGGTGCCGCACCCCGAACCCGCCGTGCTCGCACGCGTGCTCGAGCGCGAGGGCATCGCGAGCGCGTGGGTCGGTCACCTGCCGTCGGCGTTCTGGCGCGATCCGACGCCTGGCAACGCCGAGCTCTACGCGTCGCTGGCGCCCTTCGCGCAGCTGCATCCCGCGCCGTGCATCCGTCCCGACTGGCCTGGGTGGGAACGCGCCGTACGCGATGCGGTCGACCGCGGGGCACCCGCGGTGCGTGTCTATCCGACGCTCTGGGGCATGGCACCCGGCGACCACGCGCTCGCCGCACTTGCCGGCGCGTGCGCGGAGGCAGGGCGGGTGCTCGTGCTGAGCGTGCGGTTCGAGGACGGACGCCAGCGCCACCCGTTGGACGCTGCGCCTGACCTCACGCCGGCACACGTGCGCGCGCTCGCGCGCTCGACGCGCGCGCCACTCGTCGTCGTCAACGCCGGCCGCGAGTTCATCGAGGAGGTCGCGTGGGCGCTCACGGAGCACGAGCGTGCGCGCGTCTGGTTCGATTTCTCCTGGGTTTGGGGACCGCCTGAAGACCACTTCGCCACGCTCCTCCACACGCTCGGCCCGGCGCGCTTCGTCTACGGCACGGGATGGCCGCTCCGCCTCACGCAGAACGCGCGCGCCAACCTCGATCTGCTGCCCGCCGTGCTTCGCCGTCGGCTCGCGGCCGAACCGCTCGCCGACCTCACGGCCGTGCTCGCCGATGCGTCGCGAGTGCACGCGGGCCATGCGCCGGAACATCGCGGCGCATAGTGTGCGTTCGCTGCGGTGGAACTTTTCCGGTCTCCGTAGTCGTGCGTCCGTTGTCTCCCTTGCAACGCTCCAAGTGGGGGATCATCTTACGCGCGCCTTGCGGCCAGGCTCGCACGCGCGTTCTCACATGCTCGTCACGAGCGTGTGCATCTCGAGTGGTTCGTGCTGCTCGCGCGCGCTCTCGGCAGGTGTCCTCAGCGGACGCATCTACATCTCACGCCACAGGTCGCAGCGATGACGATGAGACGGAAGTGGCAGGCCATCCCGGGCTTTCTTGCCCTGGCGGCCGCCGCCACCGTGGTCTCGGCGTACAGCGGCGCATCGTCGTCGCAGTACCGATCTCCCGAACAGCCGATCCACTTCCCGCACCCGCGCCACGCGGGCGCGGTGAATCTGAAGGACCCCAACCACAGCGGGTTGGGGATGAACTGCCTCTATTGCCATTACGCGTCCAACAAGTCGCCGGACGCGGGCATGCCGGCGGTTGGCACGTGCATGGGGTGTCACACGGTCGTGCTCGGCA
>DASWUT010000327.1:0-11824 GCA_036401455.1 Gemmatirosa sp.
GGTGAAGCGGACGCACGAAACGGGACGTTTCGACCGGGACCGCTCCGACCTCCCGCTCTTCCCCTCCTCTCCCCTTCTTGCCGAGATCCTCCTCCCTCCCAACATTGCCTGCTGCCCCCTTCCCGCCTCACCTCCCCCTCCCTCCCCCCCGTGCTCCGCCGAGCCCTCCTCGCCGCGCCCGCCCTCCTCCCGGCGGCCCTCGCTGCCCAGTCCCCTCGCATCACCCCCTCCGGCGATCCGTCGGTGCGGTCCGACACGATCTACAAGCTCGCCGTCGACCCGTCCGCCCACCCGGAGGAGGACGCCTACTTCCTCCTCGACGACGGCGTCGTCCGCGTCGAGGCCGACGGGCGCCACACCGCGACGTTCCGCCAGGTCGTCCAGGTGCTCAAGCCCGACGCGGTCGCGCGAATGACGGAAGAGGAGTTCTCGTACGCCCCCAAGCACGAGCGGCTGACGATCAACTGGATCCGCGTCGTGCGCCCCAACGGCACCGTCGTCAGCGCCAAGCCCACTCATGTGCAGGACTCGGACGTTCCCGCCGATCTGGGCGACCCCGTCTACTCCGACCGGCGCGTGCGGCGCGTCTCGCTCACCGGTGTCGAGCCGGGGACGATCGTCGACTACAGCTACACGAAAGAGGAACTCAAGCCCTTCCTGCCCGGCGACTTCCTCCAGTCGTGGGGCGTGAGCACCGGGCTCGGCGTGCGCCGGTCGCGCTTCGTCGTCGATGCGCCGGCCTCGCTCGCGCTGCGGATCCACGAGGAGAACCTGACCTTCGCGCGCCGCACCGACCGCGTGGTCACCCCGACCGGCCCGCGCGTCGTCTACACCTGGGCCACCGGCGACCTGCCGCGCCTCAAGGGAGAGCCGTACGCCGCCGACTCGACTGGCGTGTATCAGGCCGTCATCGTCGCCACGCCGATCACGTGGCAGAGCATCGGCGCGTGGTACGCGACCAACGCACGCGGGCGGTACGCGCTCGGCCCCGCGGCGTCGGCCAAGCTCGCCGAGGTCCTCCGCCCCGCGCGCACCCGCGAGGATTCGCTGCGCGCCGTACACCGCTGGGTCGCGCAGGACGTGCGCTACGTCTCGATCGCGTTAGGCCTCGGCGGCTACCAGCCGCGTACCCCCGACGAGGTCGTTCGCACCGGGTACGGCGACTGTAAGGACAAGGCGACCCTCTTCGTTGCCGCGCTCGGCCGGATGGGCGTGCCCGCGTACCCGGTGATCCTCAACTCGACCGGAGGCGTCAAGCGCGACCTGCCGAGCATCGACCAGCTCGATCATGCGATCGCCGCGCTCCCGGGCGCGGGGCCGGACGGCGGGTACCGCTTCGTCGACCTCACCGCCAAGTTCGTCCCCTACGGCGAGCTTCCGCCGGGCGAGCAGGGGGAGTTCGGCATGGTCGTCAGGCCCGACGGCGCGACCGAAGTCGTCACGCTGCCGCTCGCGCCCGTCGAGGCCAACCGCGACTCGGTACGCCTCTCCGGGACACTCGCCGAGGACGGCACCTTCAACGGCCACTACGAGGAGCACGTCGCCGGCGCGATCGCCGGCGCGCTGCGCTCCGCCTTCGAACACCCGCTCGACACCGCGCAGACCGCACGCGTCGCAACCGCGATCGCTGGGCGGTACTTCCAGAACGCAGAGGGCGACAGCCTGCAGTACACGCCGGGGCTCGATCTCGCCACGTCCCCCGTGCTCGCCGTGCGCATCCGCAACGGCCGCGCGGCCACCCCGTCCGGCGCGACGCTCATCTTCAAGCTGCCGTTCGGGAGCATGGGCGGCATGACGCAGACCGCTCGCGACCTCGAACGCGAGCCCGTCCGCCGCTTTCCGATCGACGCCGCGCGCGTGCTCGGCCCGACGATCGCGGTCTCCGAACTGCGCGTGCAACTGCCGGCGGGCTGGCACGCGCAGCTGCCGCCGTCGTTGCGGGCGGACAGTGAGTTCGGTACGTACGAGACCGAATACGCCGAAGAGGGCGACGTCCTCCGTATCACGCGCCGCATCCGCGGCGCGCGCGGGATTTATCCGCCGTCCTCGCGACCCGTGCTCGCCGGCTGGATGCGCGCCGTCGCGAAGGACGACGCGAGCTTCGTCGTGCTGACCAAGTCCTCGTCATCCAAGTCGACGACCGCGGGCCAGTAGCTGCCGGCCGTCGGTCCGGCGAAGAGCGACCCGAGCGCGTCCGCGGCGAGCGGACGCGCGAACAGGTACCCCTGCCCAAATGGGCACCCGACCTCGCGCAGGGCCTCGCACTGCTCGGGCTCCTCGATTCCCTCGGCGACGGTGCGTAGCGACAGCGCCTCGCCGAGGGCGACGATCGTCCGTGCGAGCGCGCCCTGCGACCCGCCACGCCGCAGCCCATCGACGAAGCTGCGATCGATCTTCAGCACGTCCACTGGGAAGCGCTGCAGGTAGGCGAGCGAGGAGTAGCCCGTCCCGAAATCGTCGATCGCCAGCCGGATGCCGGTCGCCTTGAGCGCACTGAACCGCTCGAGCGCGAGTTCCGGTCGGTCGATCATCACGCTCTCCGTCAGCTCCAGCACGAGTTCGTGTGGATCGACGCCGGCGGTCGCGAGCGCGGCGCGCACGTCGTCCACGAGCGCGGGGTCGTAGAGCTGACGGGCCGAGACGTTCACCGTCATCGTGACCGCGCGCCCGGCGAGGGCCCGGACCCGCGCGGCCTCGCGGCATGCCTCGCCCAGCACCCAGCGGCCGAGCGGGACGATGAGCCCCGTTTCCTCGGCGAGCGGGATGAACTCCGCCGGCGAGACCAGCCCGCGAAGCGGATGCTGCCAGCGGGCGAGCGCTTCGAGCCCGACGACCTCGCCGCTGTCGAGTGCAACGATCGGCTGGTACAGCAGGCGGAACTCGCCGCGGGCGAGCGCGGCGCGCAGGTCCGCCTCGAGCTCGAGTCGGCCGACGGCCTCGGCGTGCATCACCTGCTCGAAGAACGCGTACCGGCCCTTGCCGGCGCCCTTCGCGCGGTACATCGCGAGGTCCGCGTCGCGGAGCAGCGCGTCGACCCGCGCGCGCCCCGATTCGGCGCCCGGCGTCACGACGCCGTCGGTCGCCGCGCGCGCGATGCCCACGCTCGTGCCGACGACCGCCTCTGCGCCGTCGAGCGCGAACGGCGCACGCATCGTCTGCAGGATGCGCTCGGCGACGAGCGCCGCGTCGGGCGCACCGCGGGTATAGGCGAGGAGCACCGCGAATTCGTCGCCACCGAGTCGCGCGACCGTGTCGCTCCCGCGCGTCGCGCTGAGCAGCCGCTGGGCAACCTGGACGAGGAGGGCGTCGCCCGCCGCGTGACCGAGGGAATCGTTCACCCGCTTGAAGCCGTCGAGGTCGAGCACGAGCACGGTGACGCCCTCCGCCGACGGACCCGAGAGGGCGTACGACAGCTGCTCGTGGAGGCGCGCCCGGTTGGCGAGCCCGGTCAGCGGGTCGTGCCGCGCCTGGTGCGCATATGCCTCGCGCGAGTCGCGGAGCGCGTCGACGAGTGTGACATTGCGGATCGCGGTGGCCGCGAGTGCGGCGAGCGCCTCCAGCACCTCGACGTCGTGCCGGCGGTACGCGCCCGGCCGGTCGGCTCGCAGGGCGAGGTAGCCCAGCACGGCATCGACCGTGAACACGGGCGAGACGAGCGTGGACGCGGAGAGCGGGTTGTCGCCGTCCGCGTCGATGAACGAGGCGCGCCCGGCGAGCACGCGCGCGGCGATCGACCGCGCCTCGGGCGTGTTGCCGGCGAGCGCGGCATCGCTCTCGCCGAGCGGCCGCGCACTGCGCGTCGCCGCGAGCGGCCGGCCGGCCACGGACGCGTCGTCGAACACGGCGACCGCGAACGCGTCGAACCCGAACACCTCCCAGCATGCGTCGCGAAGCACGTCGTGGAGCGCCGTCAGGGAGTCGGACGCGATCACGCGCCCGGCCACCTCGGCCACCGTCGCCATGCGCACGGCCAACTCCTGCGCCTCCTCCCGCGCGGCCAACAGGCGCGTCTCGCTCTCGCGCAGGGCGCCCTGCGTCTTCTCGCGCTCGACGATCTCGGCGTGCAGCGCGTGCATCGTGCGCCCGAGCGTTTCGGCGGTCGAGTTGAAGCTGACCGCGAGAAAGCCGAGGTCGTCCTGCACGCGCGTGGGCAGGCGCACGGTGAAGTCGCCACGCTCGAGGGCGCCGAGCGCGGCGCGCGCGCGCCGGATGCGTCGCGTCACCGCCGCCGGCCCGCTGATCGCGAGCCCTCCGAGCACGACGAGGCACGCGACCTCGATCGCGATCTGACCGACCCGCAGCTCGTAACCGTACGCGTGCAGGCCCAGCCACCGCGAGATGAGATACGCGGGCACCGCCGTCGCGAGTTGCCGACGCGCGATTTCGGGCGTGCCGAGTGCCTGGCCGCCGACGACGAGCACGATACCCGCGATCATCGACGTACCGCTCGGACCACACAGCCCGGCAAACGTGCAGAGCGCGATCATGTCGGTGACGACGACCACCTGCACGACCCACGGCGCGAACCAGCCGCGTCGCAACGCCACCCACACGGCTGCGTTGTACGCACAGACCACGAGGCCGGGCACCGCCATCAGCCACCAGGGCGCGCGGAACCAGGTGAACGCGTAATCGACCATCACCGCCATCGTCGCCAGGAGCACGAACGCGCGACGCGTCGACACGGTCGACCGCAGCTTCGAGCGGAGCATGAGCACATGCTCGACCCGATCGAGCGCGGTGTCTGGCGCTGGCAGGGTGCCTGGCGTGATGGGCATGATGGCGGGAGGCGCGCGACGGTGTGGCGTAGCGAAGACGCCTCACGCGAGACGACCGCAACCGTCACGGGGCGTCATGATGTGGCGGGGCTTCGCGGCGCACCGTACCTTCGCATGCTCCCCTGCCCCGCCACGTGTCGCGCCTTCGCTCCCTGCTCGCCGCCATCGTGCGTGCCGTCCCGGTCATCCTCGGGGCGCCGGATTACGAGCGGTACGTCGCGTTCGAGCGGGCGCGGAATCCGGGTGCGGTGGTCGCCGACCGCGCAACGTTCGAGCGCGAGCGACTCGCGTCGCGCTATGCGCGGCCGGGCGCGCGCTGCTGCTGACGGCCCGCCAACTCGCCGCGGGCGTGGACGACGTCGGCGCGACGTACGCGGCGCTCGCGCCCGCGCGCGCCCGTCTGGCGGCGGCCGACGCCGTGGTCGTCGCCGACCAGATTGCCGTCACCGAGATCCCGGCGCCGACCGGAGACGAGCGCGCGCGCGCCGAATGGATCGGAGATCGGCTGCGGGCGGCGGGCGTCCCCGATGTGCGCATCGACGCGGTCGGCAACGTCGTCGCACGCCGACCCGGAACCGGCTCGGCAGGGACGGCGCCAGTCGCCGTGTGCGCCCACCTCGATACGGTGTTCCCCCGCGAGGTATCGACGGGCGTGCGCGCCGACGGGGCGCGGCTCGTCGGCCCGGGGATCGGGGACAACGGGCGGGGGCTCGCCGCTCTCCTCGCGCTGGCCGCGACGCTCGATGGCGATCAGGTCTGCACCTGTCGACCCGTCGAGTTCGTCGCCACGGTGGGCGAGGAAGGACTCGGCGACCTCGGCGGCGCCAAGTACTACTTCGGCCAGTTCGCGCCCGACGCACGTCCGGCGGCCGTGATCGTGCTCGACGGGCCCGGGGACGAACGCGTCGTGCATCGCGCGGTCGGGGCGCGTCGGTTCCGGCTCACGTTTCGGGGGCCGGGGGGGCACAGCTGGGGCGCGTTCGGCACGGTCAACGCGGTGCACGCGGCCGCACGCGCCGCGACGCGGCTGGCCGACGTCGCGCTCCCACCGGGCACGGCGGCGGGGGCCGGCGCGCGCGTCACGCTCTCGGTGGGCCGGATCGGCGGCGGCATGAGCGTGAATGCGATTCCCGCCGAGGGATGGCTCGAGGTCGATCTTCGGGCGACGACGGCCCGCGCGCTCGACGATTACGAGGCGGTCGTACGCCGCGCCGCCCGGGCTGCCGCGAACGACGAGAACGCGGTCCGTTCACCCGGAACCTCCCTGCTCGTGGCGTCGGTCGAGGTGATCGGAGACCGGCCCGCCGGCGCACTCGCGGGCGATCACCCGCTCGTGCAGGCCGCGCTCGCGGCAACCCGGCTGATCGGGCGGACACCGCAGGCCGGCGCCGCGTCGACCGATGCAAACGTGCCGCTCGGGCTCGGCGTGCCCGCGGTCGCGATCGGGGCCGGGGGGCGGGGCGGACTCGCGCACACGCCCGGCGAATGGTACGAGAACGCCGACGGCGCGCTCGGGATCGCGCGCGCGCTGACGATCGTGTGCGCGGCCGCGGGGCTCGCACACGCGGCGCGCGCCTGAGTCCCGCGTTGGGCACGCGCGCCAGAGCGGCGTGCGTGCCCAACGCGGGTCGCACGACAGGTCAGCCCGCCACGATCTCCGTGTCGTCCCCGATCGAGCCGCTCCCCGCGAAACCGGTGATCTTGGCGTTGTCGCCGATGATCGCGTCGTGGACGCGGCAGTTCACGAGATGCGTGCGCGCGCCGACGACCGCGTCGCGGAGTTCGGTCCCGTCCACCACGCTCCCGGCCAGAATGCTGACGTTCGGGCCGATGGTGGAGTGCGTGACCGTCACGCCGTCCTCGATGTAGACCGGGTCGACGACGCGCGCGCCCTCGCCCAACGCCGCCGGCCGGCGCGCGCGCCCCTTCTCGAGCATGACGCGGTTGGTGTCGAGGAACGTTTCGGGCTGCCCCGCATCGTACCAGCCGGCGACGTCGACGACCTTGATCCTGGCGCCGCGGTCGATCATGTACTGGAACGCATCGGTCAGGTAGTACTCGCCCTTGTTCTGGGGCTGCGTGAGCACGTGGTCGATTCCCTCGAACAGCAGCTGCCAGTTGCGTACGTAATAGAGCCCGATGTTCGCGCGCTTCGAGATCGGTTCCTGCGGCTTCTCGACGATCCGCGTCATGTTGCCGTCCGCATCGGTCACGACGACACCGAAGCGCTGATAGTCCTCGACCTCCTTCGTCCAGATGATCCCGTCGGCGTCGGTCGTGTGGATGACCGAGAGGTCGGCGTCGAAGATCGTGTCGACGAAGATGATGAGCACCGGCTGATCGACGTACGGCCGCGCGAGGTTCACCGCGCCCGCGGTGCCGTCCTGCACCGCCTGTTCGACGAACACTGCGGGAAGCCCGATGTCGTGGCGCGCGTGCGCCTCGACCTTTTCCTTGAGGTGCCCCGTCACGTAGACGACCTGCTCGACGCCGCCGACCCGCTTGACGTCGTCCATGACGTAGTCCATGACCGGCTTGCCCGCGATGCGCAGCATCGGCTTCGGCGTGACGTACGTGTGCGGGCGCAGGCGCGTGCCCTTGCCGGCGAGCGGGATGATGACCTTCATCGACTGGATCGGGGACGGGGAGAGAACGGACGCCGGTGCGCGGCGCCGATCGGGGTCAGGCGGCGGACGTGCCTTCGCGGCCGTAGCGGTCCTTGAGTCGTACGACGTCGTCGAGGTGCGGAGTGCTCGCCTCGAGTACGTCGCAGTCGGTGACCGCCTCGATGTAGTGCACCGTGCCGGGCGTGATGCGGAACGCGTCGCCCTGACCGAGTCGCATGTCCTGGAGCTCGCCCGGGCCGTCCACGCCGTCGGGCTTCACCCAGTAGCGCATCTCGCCCGAGAGCAGGTAGACCGTCTCGTCCTTGCGCTCGTGGTACTGCACCGAGAGCGCCTGCCCGGCCTTCACGTGCAGGATCTTGCCGACGTACTGGTCGGTGTGGGCCCAGATGATCTCGTGCCCCCACGGCTTGTCGACGCGGGTGACGGGGGTGCGACCACTCATGCGCGGGATGGCTCGGGAACGATGGTGAGAACGGGGCGGACGGCGGCGCAATATCAGGGGTCGGCAGGCGCCGGAGCAACGCGGGGCCGCAGCGTGCCCCTCCAACCGCACCGAACGACCGGGCATCATGACTGCGCCGTCACCTCGATCGGGACCCACTCGCGCAGGCTGCTCACGGACCACACGCGCGCACCCGCGAGATCGGACGCGCGCAACACGCGCTCACCGACGAGGCCCCGCGCGACCAACTCGTTGCGGAACACGCCCGCGAGCAGCCCGCACGCGGCAGGGGGCGTCCACCGGCGGCCGCCCAGCTCGACGACGACCGAACCGGTCGTGAATTCCGTGAGTTCGCCTTCGGCGTTCCAGAGCAGCACGTCGTCGACGTGCGTGCGTTCGGCGCGACGCGCGTCGTACACCGCGCGATGCGTGGTCTTGTGCTGCAGGAACGGCTCGGCGCGGTCGACCGGCGTGCGCGCGAGCGCCGCCGTCTGCACGCGCGACGCATCGGGCGGGAGAAGCGCGCTCGCGACCACCGCGCGACCGTCCGCGTGCGCGTCAAGCCGCACGCGCCACCGCTGCGGCTCCCCCGCGAGGCGCGCGACCTCGCGCCGCAGCGCGGCGACGACGGCCGCGGTCGGATCTGCAAATCCGAAGGACGTCGCGCTCGCCGCGAGTCGGTCGAGGTGGCCGTCGAGACGCGCGAGCCCGTCCGGGAACCCCGCTCGCGGCGTACACCGCATCACCTCGTACAGCGAGAAGGCCGGGGGCCGCGCCGCATGCGGAGGCGACGTCGTTGCCAACTGGCGCTTACGGCTGCATTGCCGCCCCCGCGGGTCGCGTACCCCCGGCGAGTCCGACGGCGTCGAGCATGAACGCATACCGGTAGGCCTGCTCGTGCAGCAGGTCGTAGCGCCCGGAGGACCCGCCGTGGCCGCCGTTCATGTTCATGTGCAGGACGAGGGGGTTCGTGTCGGTCTTGGTCGCGCGCAGCTTCGCGACCCATTTCGTCGGCTCGTGGAAGGCGACCTGCGAATCGTTGAGCGAGCTCGTGACGAGCATCCACGGATACGCTTGCGCCCGCACGTTGTCGTACGGCGAGTACGTCTTCAGATAGGCATACTCCGACGGCACGCGCGGGTTACCCCACTGCAGCCACTCCTGCGCGGTGAGTGGGAGCGACGCGTCGAGCATCGTGTTCACGACGTCGACGAACGGCACGTCGGCGACGATCGCCTTGAAGTCCTGCGGGCGCTCGTTGGCGATGACGCCCATGAGCAGACCGCCCGCGGAGCCGCCGTTCGCGACGAGCCGGTCCGGCGAGGTGTAGTGCAGTTTGACGAGTCCCTCGGCCACGTCCTCGAAGTCGTAGAACGTGTTCCGCTTGTGCAGCATCTTGCCGGCGTCGTACCAGGGACGTCCCATCTCCTGCCCGCCGCGGATGTGCGCGATCGCGTACACGAACCCGCGGTCGACGAGCGAGAAGACGGTGGGGTGAAACGTCGGCTCGGTCGTGTAGCCATAGGAGCCGTAGGCGTAGAGCAGCAGTGGGCGCTTCGGGTCGGGCGGGGCACCGCGGCGTGTCAGCATCGACACGGGAACCGGCGTGCCGTCGCGCGCGGTGATCATCATGCGCCGTACCTCGTAGCGCGACGCGTCGTACGTCGGCACGTCGACGCGCTTTTTCACCTCGAGCCGGCGGGCGGCCACGTCGTAGTCGTACACCGTGTTGGGCGTGACGAGCGACGAGTACACGAACCGGTACGTGGGCGTGGCGAACTCCTCGTTGTCACTCGGGAACACGCCATACGCGGCCTCGGGGAGCGCCACGGTGTGCGCGCGGCCGCCGTCGAGTTCCGTGATGCGAAGCCGGCGCATCCCGCCGGTACGTTCGCTGACCACGACGAAGTCGTGGAACGCGTCGACACTCTCGACGAACGCCGAGTCGCGGTGCGGAAGCCACTCGGTCCACGCGCTCGGCGTGGGGTTGGCGTCGGGCGCCTGGACGATCTTGAAGTTGACGGCCCCGCCCGCGTTGGTGCGGATGAACCAGCCACCCGGCCCATGTTCGAGCGTGTACTCGACGCCGTCGCGCCGCCCGCCGGTCGCGTGCGGGGTGTCGTCCGGGCGATCGGCGGAGATCACGCGCCAGTCGGAGGTCGTGAAGCTCTGCGCACCCATGACGACGTAGCGGCCGTCGCGCGTGCGCTCGAGCCCCACGTTGTAGAGCAGCGAGTCCTCGCGGAACACGTTGGGATCCGCGCCGTGGGAGCCGCCGAGCGTGTGGCGCCAGACCGCGTTGTCTCGTCTGGCGGAGTCGCCGGTGACGTAGAAGAAGGTGCGGTTGT
The DNA here is from genome assembly GCA_036401455.1 of Gemmatirosa sp. Lineage (GTDB taxonomy): Bacteria > Gemmatimonadota > Gemmatimonadetes > Gemmatimonadales > Gemmatimonadaceae > BPUI01. The sequence goes on from DASWUT010000327.1 coordinate 10,196, forward strand.
CGTTGGCCCAGGCCGTCGCACCCGTGACGTTAGGCACCGTATCGACGAGCCGGCCGGTCTTGAGGTCCTTGGCGTAGAGCGTGTAGACGCGGAGCGCGGTCGTGTCCTCGAGGAACAGCAGCGTCGAACCGTCGGGGCTGACGTCGAAGCCGCCGAGTCCGTGGAACTTCTTGCCAGCGGCGCGCGCGTTCTGGTCGAGGACGACTTCCTCGGGCGCGCTCATCGTCCCGCGGCGGCGGCAGTAGATGGGATACGCCTTGCCCTGCTCGGTGCGCGTGTAGTACCAGTAGCCGTCCTTGCGGTATGGCACCGAGAGGTCGGTTTCCTTCATGCGCGCGAGCATCTCGCGGTAGAGCGTGTCGCGAAGCGAGGCCGTATGTGCCGTGACCGAGTCGCCGTACGTGTTCTCGGCCCGCAGATACGCGAGGACGGCGGGGTCGCGCTTGTTCTTGAGCCAGGCGTAGTCGTCGGTCCGCACCTCGCCGGTGAGCGTGTCGACCTGCGGGTGGCGGGCGGCGACGGGCGCGCGCGGGGTCTGGGCGGCCGCGGGCGCGACGGCGGCGGCCAGCGCGAACGCGCCGACGAGCCCGGCGCGGAAAGGGCGGGCGTGCATGCGAGTGGGAGGCGAGGGGATCGCGAACGACGACGGGCCACGATGCCCCGTACTGAGGGTCGTGTCAATCGTGGCTGACTGATTAGCGCCTCACCCGGGCGGCCGCGTCCCATATCGACCAACCCGAAGCGCCGCGCAGCACCCTATCGACACCCGATTGGAACCGTTCACACGGATGGGCATGATTCCCTGCGTCGCGCGCGGCCGATCGTGGTCGGTGTGCGGACGGTGCGTGGTCCGCGCACGGAACGCAGGTGCGCCCTGTGCGGACGGACCCCCACGGACGGACCCCCGCGAACGCGGCGGTCTGTAAACCGCCCGAGGATGACGCGGCGACCGACCGACGGCTACGCGCCTGGCATCTCGCCGTTCGCTGCCTCGTCCAGCACCCAGACCGTCCGCTCCCGCCCTCGGACGCGACCCGACGGCGGCACCTGTGCCCCATCGCCGAGCGCGGCATGCACGGCGTCGCGTTTCTCCGCCCCGACCGCGAGCACTGCGATTTCGCGCGCGGCGTTCAGCGCTGGAAACGTGAGAGTGATGCGCGGCACCTTGGGCGTCAGGGCAACCGGGGCCGCAACCGCGAGCACCCACCGCTTCTGCTCGTCCAGCCCCGGCGTGCCCGGGAAGAGCGACGCCGTGTGCCCGTCGGGCCCGATGCCGAGCAGGACGAGGTCGAACAGCGGTGCGCCGACCGCGTCGCGGGGGACGTCCGCTCCGTCGCGCGCCGCCGCCGCGTCGCGCCCGGTCACGGCCTCGCCGCGAAGCAGCGCGTCGTACCGGGCCGCCGCGTCCTCGGGCGCGCGCTCGCCCTCGATGCGATAGATCTGCGTCGCGGGCACGGGCACCCGCGACAGCAGGGCGTCGTGCGCCATGCGGTAGTTGCTGTCCGGCGAGTCCGGCGGTACGCACCGCTCGTCGCCGAACCAGACGTGCGTCGCGGCCCACACCTCCGCGCCTAACGCGCTCTCCGGCGCGTGTCCGGCGAGCATCGTGTACGCTGCCTTCGGCGTGCT
>DASWUT010000328.1:0-2367 GCA_036401455.1 Gemmatirosa sp.
GGCACGCCGCGGTGCTCCGCGTGACTTTGCCCTCGAAGCGCTCGCCGCGCGCGTCGGCGAGCGGCCGGACGCCGTCGGCCACCGCCGCGGCGCACCCCGCGACGCTCGCGCCGAGGTCGCGGGCCGTGTCGCGCGCGTGCCCGCCGCGGATGCCACACGCGGTGAGCGCGCACGCGGTAATGGCGCACGCGGCGAAGGTGCACGCCGCGAGGGCGGGGCCGATCTGGAACGTGCGGACCGCGACGCGCATGAGCGTTCGGTGGCGGGCGGGGGAGGCGCTGCCGGGCGGGAGAGGACCACACGCGGCGGACGACGGGCGGCGGTCTACGATCGGAGTGCGGAGCGAACGCCGCAAGCGCGGATGCGCGCGGGCCCGACGCGGGCATCCGCGCGAGCGGGCGGTCCGACCGTCTGTGTCGCGCGAGGGGGCGCAGCACGGGCGCCCCTGCCGGCGGCACGCCACACGTTAGGCGCCGATGCCGGCACCATCGACAGCCGTGCGCCGCTGCGCCCATCATCGGCGGGGTGACGCTCGGCCGCGCGGAAGGTCCGACGGTCCCGCTGCCGGCGACTTCAGGCGTCGAGTGCGAAGCGCAGCGTGTAGTTGTCGAGCGTCGCCGGTAGCGGGCGTTCTGCGTCGAGCGGCGCGCGCCCGACGACGCGCGGCACACTCTCGCGAAGCAACGCGGCGAGCATCGTGCTGGACAGGAGCAGCACGAGGTTCCGCCCCGCGCACGCCGCCGGGCCCGCGCTGAACGGCACGAGCGGCCACGCGGTCGCGGGCCCCTCGCCCACCGCCCGCCCCCCGTGCCCGGCGGGCGCCGTTCCCTCGAGCCACAGCTCCGGCGCGAACCGGTTCGCGTACGCCAGGCGCTCGTCGTCGCGGTCGAAGAACGGCACGAAGATCAGCACCCCCGTGCCCGCGGGCATCACCCCTGCCTCCCACGTCGTCTCCGCCGTCGTCTGACGCAGCACCATCGGCGTCGTCGGCCAGAGCCGCACGGTGTCCATCACCGCGGCCCGGAGCAGCGGCAGCTCCGAACCCGGCGTGTCGGACGCGCCGAGCGCCTCCGCGCGCGCTCGCCCGGCGTAGGCCGGATGCGTCGCGAGCAGCGCGAGCGCGCGAACGGTCGTGATCCCCGCGGCGTCGAACGCGAACAGCCACTGCGGCACCTGCCCCACCGCGGCCGTGTCGGTGTGCGCGGGGACCGCGGCCATCACCGCGGCCAGACTTCCCGGCTCCGCGCGCGCGACGTGCGCCTCGAGCCGTGCGAAGAACCGGTCGCGCACGGCCAGCCGCCGGAGCTGGAGGAACGCCCAGTTCGCGTCCGAACGAAGCCCCTGCAGCAGGTTGGTCAGCACCTCGTCGTCCCGCGCGCCGTCGCCTAACACCACGCGGCGCACCGCCCGCCACCATGCCACGGCGAACGCGTCCCAGTCCATCACCCCCGTGCCCGGCGTCGACACGCGGCGTATCGACGCGAGAAGCTCGGCCGCCTCCTCGCGCACGACCCGCTCGAAGCGCGCCGCGAGGTGGTGCATCGGGCAGGCGGTCTCGAGCACCGCCTCGTTGTATCGGCGCCGCTCGGCCCGCACCGCCCCGTGCGAGATCAGCACCCCGTCGGGCTGAAAGTGCGAGAGCGCCGCCCGCTTCTCGCTGCTCGCCGTCGCGAACGGCTCCGGCGTAGCGTCGAGCACGCGCCGCACGTGCTCGGGCGCGAGAATCACGGCCTGCTCGCGTCCGGGCGGCATGCGCAGCATGAGCGGCCCCGCGCCGTACCGATCGCGCAGCCGCTGCAGGCGCTGGACGGCCCGCCGATCGAGTTGGAACCGCTCCGCCGCGGCCACGACCCTGGGCCGACGAAGGATGACGCCCTTGGCGATCGTCGGCGCGACGACGTCGCCGAGCACGGCGAGCGACTCCCCGACGGACGCTCGGGGAAGCGACCCCATCGATGCGTGGGCCATCAGCGCGCCTCGCGTCGCGGGCGGCGGGCTCGGGCGGATCGGGGCGTACTCGTGCGCGGATCACACATGGCGGGGTCGACTGATGCGAGTGCCTAACGTGCCGGAGACACCTGCGCACCCGAGCAAGACCGCGGCCGCCGCGCCCGGGTGAAGCCTCAGCCGCGCCGTGGCCTAACCCTCGCCGCCTCTGCCCGACGACGCACCCGCCGCGAGCAGCGCGCGGGCCGCCGCGAGCTCGGCGGCGAGGTCATCCGCCACGCCCACGCCGGCGCCTATGCGCAGCAGTTGGACGCGCAGGTTCTCGCGCGCCGCCGCGAGCGCCGTACGCTGCGCGCGCGCGGCGTCCAACGCGCCGCGCATGTCCGCCACCAGCGCGGCGCGGCGTTCGAGCAGCGCGGC
>DASWUT010000329.1:0-3404 GCA_036401455.1 Gemmatirosa sp.
GCAAGATCGCCGAGATCAAGATGCCCGACCTCAACTGTGATAGCATCGAGAGCGCGGTCGCCATGGTGGCCGGCGCGGCACGCTCGATGGGCGTGACGGTGGCCGACTGATGAGCGCCCACGGCAAGAAGTACCGCGCCGCCGCGGAGAAGATCAACGCGACGAGTGCCTATCCGGCGCGCCAGGCGATCGACGCGGTGAAGACCGCGGGCTTCGCGAAGTTCGACGAGACCGTCGAGGTCGCCATCCGTCTCGGCGTCGACCCGCGGCACGCGGACCAGGTCGTGCGCGGCACGGTCGTGCTGCCAGCGGGCACGGGGACGAGCATTCGCGTGCTCGTCATCGCGCAGGGCCCTCGCCAGGCGGAAGCCGAGGCGGCGGGCGCCGACATGGTCGGCGTCGAGTACGTCCAGAAGATCAAGGACGGCTTCCTCGACTTCGACGTGATGGTCGCCACGCCGGACCTCATGGGTCAGGTCGGCCAGCTCGGGCGTGTGTTAGGCCCGCGCGGGCTGATGCCCAACCCGAAGGCCGGCACGGTCACGTTCGACGTCGGTCGCGCGGTCCGCGAGCTCAAGGCGGGTAAGATCGAGTTCCGTGTCGACAAGGGCGGCAACGTGCACGCCCCTATCGGCAAGCTCTCCTTCGCGGCCGAAGCGCTCGAGCAGAACTTCACGGCCCTCATGGACCAGATCGTCCGCTCCAAGCCCGCTGCGGCCAAGGGCGTGTACGTGAAGAACGTCGCGATGTCGAGCTCGATGGGCCCCGGCGTCACGATCGACACCACACCGTACCGCTGAGGCTCGCGACGCCATGAAGCGCACCGAGAAGGAACAGCTCGTCATCGAGCTCAAGGACAAGATGCAGGGCGCACAGGCGCTCTACTTCACCGACTTCACGGGGATGAGCGTGAAGCGGATGACCGATCTCCGCCGCCGCCTGCGCAAGGCTGGCGTCGAGTACGTGGTCATCAAGAACACGCTCGCCCTGCGCGCGGTCAACGAGAGCGGCCTCGCCGGCGAACGCCTCAAGGGCCCGACCGGGATCATCGTCGCCAAGGATGCCCTCGCGGGTGCCAAGGCGATCACCGATTTCGCGAAGGAGAACGATCAGAAGCCCGTCGTGAAAGGCGGGATGTTCGATGGTCGGACGATCGACGCGGACCAGGTGAAGGCGCTCGCCTCGATGCCCTCGCGCGAGCAGATGCTCGCCGAGCTCGGCGCGGGCCTCATGGCCCCGCTCGCGCAGTTCGCCGGCGCGATGAACGGGCTGATGTACATGATGGTCGGCGCGCTCGAGGCGCTCCGCACGCAGAAGGAAAGCGGCTCGCCCGCTGCCTAACCCCGGCCTTCCCAACCGTAACTACTCCAGGAGAACTGACTGATGGCTACCATGAGCAACGACGAGATCCTCGACGCGATCGGCAACAAGACGGTCTTCGAACTGGCCGAGCTGATCGAGAGCTTCAAGAGCAAGTTCAACGTCACGATCGCGGCCGCCCCGGTGGGCGGTGGCGCGGCACCCGCCGGCGGCGCCGCCGCCCCGGCCGCCCCGGCCGAGGAGCAGACCGAGTTCGACGTCATCCTCAAGGAGGCGGGCGCGAAGAAGATCCAGGTCATCAAGGTCGTGCGCGAGCTCACCGGCCTGGGCCTCAAGGAGGCGAAGGACCTCGTCGACGGCGCGCCGCAGACCGTGAAGGCGGGCGTGTCGAAGGACGAGGCCGCCAGCATGCGGGCGAAGCTGGAAGAGCAGGGCGCCGGCGTCGACGTGAAGTAAGGCGGTCCGGCGGCCCCGGGCGGGGCGGCGCCACTCGGCGCCCCCTTGCCCGGACCCGCGCGGCCCCCCTTACTTTCACTTCGCGCCGTGACCTACTTCGCTCGTCGCTCTACAACCTGAGCTGTACCGCGCTCCGCCTCCGCCCCCGCCGTTTCTCGGCAGGGGCGGGGTCGGGGCTCTTTTCGCCTGTCCGGGGTAGAACACGGTTCGCCCTCATCGGCGACCGCACCGGATGGGACCTCCCGATCCAACGGGACCGTAGTATCGGCGCCAGCTGGCGCCGTGTGCCGCACCTCCGACCGCACTGCCCGCCGCACCCAACCGGGGTGCTTAATCCGCGGGCCCCTCACGCGGGGACGACATGGCTGAGACGATAAAGGAAATCTCCTTCGGAAAGCTCGACGCGGGGATGGGCATGCCCCACCTGCTCGACATCCAAACGCGCGCCTTCGAAGCGCTCCTGCAGACCGACGCCGCCGCGCATGAGCGCGAGGACATCGGCCTCGAGCGCGTCTTCAAGGACCTGTTCCCCATCACGGACGTTCACGAGAACTTCTCGCTCGAGTTCGTCCGCTACACCCTCGGCGAGCCGAAGTACACGGTCGAGGAGTGCATCGAGCGGGACATGACCTACTCGGCTCCCCTCAAGGCGACGCTGCAGCTCGTCATCTTCGAGGAGATCAACGACGAGAAGCGCCCGCGCAACATCATCGAGAAGGAGGTCTACCTCGGTGAGCTGCCGCTCATCACGAGCCTCGGGACGTTCGTGATCAACGGCGCGGAGCGCGTCATCGTGTCGCAGCTCCACCGCTCGCCGGGCGTCGTGTTCGAGGAGTCGACCCACCCCAACGGGCAGCGCCTCATCTCGTCGCGTATCATCCCGTTCCGCGGCTCGTGGGTCGAGTTCACCGTCGACATCCACGACGTCGTCTACGTTCACATCGACAAGAAGAAGAAGTTCCCGGCGACCGCGCTGCTCCGCGCCTTCGGTTTCGGCGCCAACAGCGACATTCTCCGCCTCTTCTTCGCCGAGCGCGAGCTCGACCTCACGAAGGTCCGCGAGAGCCGCGCCGAGCAGCGCGAGACCCTCGGCGCGATCATCGCCGAGGACATCACGCTCGCCGGTGAGCTGCACGACCCCGACGCGCCCAAGCTCAAGACCAAGAAGGCCCGCGCCGAGCGCGAGCGCCTCGAGGCCGAGCTGCTCGTCAAGGAAGGCGATGAGCTGACGGACGAGGTGTACAATCGCCTGCGCCGCCAGGGCATCGAGCGCGTCCGCGTGTTCGCCAGCTACACCACCGTCGCGCTCCGCGACGAGCTCGACGCGTTCGAGCGCGGCGAGCGCCCCGAGCCGCGTGTGCTCTCGCACGACGTCGTCGACGCCGAGGGCGAGGTGCACGCCGAGGCCGGCCAGCCGCTGACCGAGGAGCTGACGACCGCGCTTCGCAAGGCCGACGTCGTCAAGGTGCAGGTGTTCGTCGCCTCCGGCCGCGCCGAGTCGACGCTCATCAAGAACACGCTGGCGAAGGACCCGACCGACCCCGCGAAGCTCGACGAAAAGGACCGCCGGAAGATGGGCGAGACCGACCGCGAGATCGGCGAGAACGTCGCGCTGAAGCAGATCTACGG
>DASWUT010000330.1:0-2375 GCA_036401455.1 Gemmatirosa sp.
ACACTTCGCGCAGCGCAAGCCCGCGGGCAAGTCCGCTTCGCCCGGCGAATCCTGGCACGTCGGCGCCGTAGCTCCGCCGCTCCACGCGGTCGCGAGGTGCTCGAGGCTGAGCGCGGCACGCTGGGCGAGCACGCGGCGCGGCGCGCTGACTGATGCCAGCAGGGCCAGGAGGGTGCACTCGACGATGCGGGTCACGGACTGCGCGATGCGTTGAAGGGATCTGCCACCTAACGCCAAAGTTCAGCTGCGGGTTGTGCGGGTGCGATGCAGCCGAGGCGCGACGGGGCCGAGGGGCGCGGCGTAGCCTCCCTGCATACCCGACAGCTGCAACGCCTCGTTAGGGCGCAGGCGCGTCGGACCCAGCCGCCTCGCGGCCTCGCGCGCGTGACCGCAGGATCAGTGCACCCGGCACGCCGACCGCCGTCCCGGCGATCAGGGCTACGATCAGAGTCTCCTGGGTCGGGCCGTCTTGGGCGAGCCCAATCCCGCCGTAGACGAGCGTGCCGGCGAGCAGGCCCACGCACGCGGTGCCGAGCGCCGTCCGGGTCAGCGGCCGCAGAACGCCGACCAGCGCGCCGGTCCCCGGCCCGACCGTCCAGTACATGGCGACGATGCGCGGGACGGTCGTATGGTAGTGCGCGGCCGCCTCCCCGCCGTTCAGCGCGCCCGTGACCGCCACGAACGCCGAGTAGAAGAATGCGTACGCGACGCCCCAGCCCAGCCCCCAACGCAGGTCGGCTCCCATACTCCGGGCCGTGGACAGTTCGGGGTGCGGCTCTCGACGCCGCATCAGGGCGTCGCGGACCGTCGGACCGGCCGCCGGAACAGACGGCCGAACAGCCAGAGGACGACGAGCAGCGAGACCCCGTGCACGGCGCCCTCGAGCCCGGCATTGCCCGCCGGGGCCGCCCCCCCACGCACCCGGGCCGCGACCACGCCCCCGAGCGCGCCGCTTGCCAGGACGAGGGCGACGCGCGTCGCATACTCCCGAGCGGTGTGCGGCGGCGCGGTTCGGAGCCAGCCGCGGCGCGCCAGCGGGAGGGCGAGCGCGAGGAGCAGGGCGCCGGCCGTCACGATGCCGAGGTACACCGCCGCGACGTTGCGCCACGAGCCGAGCGACGCGCGCTCCAGGCCGAGCAGGAACGCGAGGCCGCCCGCGAGGAACAGCAGCAGGAACGCGCCCGCGATGCCGAGGGCGGCACGGTCCCAGCGGGACGATAGGTGCGGAGTGGTCATGAGGTAAAGATGATGCTGGTTGCGCCCTAACGCTGAAGTTAAGCTGCAAAGCGGGCCGCGCGGAGCCCGCGTTGCCGAGGAGGGCTGGCCCGCTTTGTCAGCTTCAACGCTTCGTTAGCGGGCCACACGCGTGACCGTCCCCGGCGCGGCCGCCGCGATGGCCTCGGCCGCGCGGGGCATGAGGGGCAGCAGCTCTTGAAGGCGGTTCTTGCGCGCCAGCAGCACGACGACGGCCACGCCCGCGGCGGCCACGTTCTGCTGGTACTCCAGGTTCCGGTCCACGGTCACGAACACCTGGTAGCCGGCCTCCAGCATGAGCCGGAGCAACACGCCGTTCCGGCGCCCCGTCCAGCCCGCATCGCGCACGTGTACGACGTCGAACTGGGGCAGCGCCCGGCGGAGGCGTCGCGGCACGCATTCGTCCAGGAGCACACGCCGCGGCGGGGCCGCCCCGCCAGGTGCGCCGGCCCCGGGTTCGCTCACCGCACGCCGAGCTGGGCGAAGACGAGGTCGCGGGCGGCGTCCAGAGCGGCAACGGCCTGCTCCCGGCTGACGCTCGGGAAGTCCTCCAGGAACTCGTCCAGTGGGTCGCCGGCCTCGAGGTAGTCCAGCAGGGTCTGGAACGGCACGCGCGTGCCGCGGAAGACCGGCGTGCCCCCGAGGATCTCGGGGTCGCGGTGGACGGGCAGGTCGAGGATCAGGGCGGCTGGCGGCATTGGCGACTCCGGGGCGGGGAGCCGAAAGATACCGCAGCACCCAAGCCCCGCCCGGCCACCCATGCCCGGGGCAGGCTAACGCCCAAGTTAAGCTGCGGGTGCGGCGGGTGAGCCAGAGCCGAGGCGAAACGATGCCGAGGGGTGCCGCGGGGCATCCCTGCATACCCGACAGCTTCAACGCCTCGTTAGATAGCTCGCGCATCATCAGCCGGTTGCTCGTACTCGCGGATCTTGCGATGCAGCTCGTCGTCGAGCGCAGCCTCCGCATCGGTGATGCATGCCCACGCCGCGTCCCGGTCTACCGCGGAGGGATCGGCGCGGAGCCGCCCGTACGCCGCTATCATCGAACGCTTCGCGCTGACCTCGCGCACCGTGTCCGATCCACCAACCCGCGTGTCCTCGCCGGGGCGGTAGATCGTCAGA
>DASWUT010000331.1:0-5607 GCA_036401455.1 Gemmatirosa sp.
GCGCGGCGGGGCTCGATACGCTCGGATCGCCTAACGGCGTGACGCATGTGGGCTGCTGGGCGCACGCGCGTCGGCGATTTATCTAGGCGCTACGCCTCGGCGAATCACGCGCGGGGCCGTATGTCGCGCAGTTCGACCGCCTGTTAGCGCTGATCTGCGGCGGGAATCGCCGGCGGTCGCGTGGGTCTCGCCCCGAGGCCGCGGGGCGGCGCCGCCGCTGGTCCGCACGCTCGATGCGATCGGTCGCCACTGACGCGGTTCCCATTCTCACGCGTGCGCGAATGGGTGCGAACGGGTGTGCGAATGGTGCGAATGCGAAGCGACGCGGGAGAACGAGCAACGCTAACCGATTGCCGCGCAGCGCGTTAGGCCGACGAGCGCGCGGGCATTCGGTGTGCCTGGGGCGAGCGGTATCGCACCTCACGCCCTCGCCGCGCCGGGTGCGTCACCTCGCCCCGGCCCCTGCCCATGCGCCCCCTGCCCATGCGCCCCCTGCCTCTGCGGTTCCTCCCGTGGCGCGCGCTCCGTGCGTGCGTTCCCCGCGTCCGTTGCGGCCTCGTCGTCCTGCTCGGCGCGTGGATGACCCTCGGCGGCCACTTACTGCGCGCCCAAACATCGTCTCCCGCACCGCCGGCCTCGGTGCCAACGACCGCCCGTACGGGCGCGGCAACACCACAGGTGGTCGTCGGCGGTGACCAGACCCCGCCGGGCGTGACCGTCACGCCTGCCGGAGCAACCGTGCGGGACAGCACACTCGCGGTCACCGTGCTGTGGTGCGACAACCAGAGCCTGTCGGCGAGCTCGCACAAGATCGTGCTGGACGGCAATACGATCAGCAGCACGTACCAAGTTGTCACCGTCTCGGGATGCGGTGCCGCTGCGATCTCGACCGCGCGCCTGACCTTCACGCCGGGCACGCATCAACTGGCCGCCAGCATCAGCGACAACGCCGGGAATAACGGCAGCGACTCGGAGACGTACACGTACACCGTGCCGAACACGTACACGGCAGGCGGGGTGACAGCGACCGTTGTATCCCCGCGACCCTACCACGACCCCGCCCAGTGCACGCTTGCCTGCGGCGAACTCGTGCAGAGTTACACGACGCCGGCGTACGTCAGTCAGGACGTGGCGCGCAATCTGACGTTCGTCTACCGCAGTGGGCGCGCGTACCCGCACCCTATGGTGGAGGTGGACGTCGGGGCCGTGCCGGCCAACACGAACCGGATCGGGCTCAAGCTCCTGACCGATGCCGGCGCACAGGTGCCGCAGTGGGGCAACAACCCCCCCGAGCTCGTGCGGGCCTACGCCGCGGGCGTGCCGAACCGGCTGGCGGTGCAGTTCGATCCCACCCTCTACGCCAACCCCGCCGCCGCGCAGCCGGCCGACTTCGCGCGTGTGTACACGGCCGTGGTGAGCGCCTACGACGCGACCGGCGCGCTCTTAGGGCAGAACCCCGTGCCCGTGCGGGTGGCGGTCGACTGGCTAAATGGCCCAGCGAGCGTCTACGGGGCTGGGTGGGGCCTGGCCGGCGCATCACGCTTCGCGTGGACGACCACGAACGGCGCGGCCGGCGGTCTCGTGATCATGGACGCGAGCGGGGAGCTGGGCTACTGGGACACGCCGAGCCAGAGCACCGTGAACGGGGTCACGACGTACACCTACCCTCCGCCCCAGGGCGACTTCTCGACGGTCACGTACAACAGCGGCAGCAACCAACTCACGCGCACCTGGCCGGACGGGCACGCGATCGCCTTCAACAGTGACGGCCGGACGGCGTGGGTAGCGGACCGGCTCGGGAATCGGACCACCTTCGGCTATGCGAGCACGAGCTGGGGGACCGGCTCCGGCACCGTGCTCCGGAGCGTCACGGACCCCAGTGGGCACGCCGTCACGTTCACCTGGCGCGGCGAACCGGGCTACCCGTCGACCGAGAGCCCGCTCTGGAAGCGCGGGACGCCGTACACGCTCGGCGACGGCCTCGGACGCACGGCGTACTACGGCGTGGACACGACCAACAGCCTGGGCGTCGTCATGGACCCGGATGGCCAGGCGGCGTTCCATGCCTCGTACTACGGCGCGCACCTGCTCTGGCAGTGGCAAGACCGGCGCGGCGCGGCGCGGCAGTACACGTACGACGGCTGGGGCACGGTGGGCGTGTTCCACTCGCCTCCGGGGGCTCGCAGCAGCGGCGACGCCAGCCGCGTCGTCACCTACGCCGCGCCATGGACCTGGGCCGTGCTCTGGGGGCAGAGCACGGGCGGGACCCTGGCGAACCCGGCTCCGGCGCTGCCGAGCAGCCAGCCGCGGACGACTACCACGGACGCGGCCGGGCATGTGACCCGCTACCACCAAGACGGATGGGGCGCCGCCGACCGGGTCGAGGCGCCCGGCGGCGTAGTCACGACGGCGACGCGCGACCATAACGGGCACGTAACCCAGACCGTGGACGCGCGCGGGAACAGCACGACCTACACGTGGGACTGGCACGTCCCGTCCTTGCTCGACAGCGTGTACACCACCGCGACCGCGGTCGGGACCGCGTACGGCTACACCACCGTGAACGGCGCCTACCTGCCGCAGCAGGTGCGGGTGAATGGGAACGTCATGGAGACGCTGACCTACAGCGGCGGGCGGCTCGCGACCGACGCGACGGCCGGTGTTGCGAGTCCCACGACGTACGACTACACCGGGCAGTCCGCGACCGACTTGCGCCCTGCCAAGGTGACCGATCCGCGCGGGCATGTCACGACGTACGCGTATGCGACCGGCGGCCTGCAAAACACGTCCGCGGTCACGACCCCGCTCGGCACGACGTCCACCGGATACGACGCGTACGGCCGTGTCGGGTTGACCGTCAGCCCGGCTGGGGACACGACGACCGTCCAGTACGACCTGATGAACCGCCCCACGCAGGTGATCGACGGCAATCACCACACGACGACAACGGCGTACGACGCGCTCTACGCGCGTACCGTGACCGACGCTGCGAACCAGCAGTACCGCGACAGCGTCAGCGCGCTCGGCGTCCCCTTCTTCAGTTACGACCCCGGCGGCCACGCGACCGCGACCACGTACGACACGGCGGGGCGGGTCGCGATGACGACGAACCGCCGCGGACAGTGGGTCGAGTTCGGTTATGACGCGACGCTCGGCACGCTTACCAGTCGTACCACCGGCGACGGCTACACCGCAACCTATGGCACCGACTCGGTCGCGCATCTGCGTTGGGCCAGTAACTGGGACGGGATCGACTCGGTGTTCACCGACGCGCAGGGGCGCGATACGCTCGCGGTGCACCACATCGCCAACCTCTCGGGCCGGTACACGGTCCGCTCGCAGTACGACTCGCTCGGGCGCCGCGTCCATGTGACGACGGGCAGCAGTGCCACGCCGTCGTACGGCGACGTCATGTACGCCTACGATGCCGCCGGCGGCCTCGCCTCCGTTACGGACGGCGGGGCCACGACGACGTGGGGCTACGACAACGAAGAGCTGCCGACCACCGTCACGTGGCCCAACGGCGTGACCGTGACGAACGCGTACAACGCGGCACATGGGTTGGCGTCGCGGCACTACAGCCAGGGCGCCGTCGACGCGGCATTCGGCCGCGTGTTCAGCTATGACAACGGCCTGCGCGTGACCAGCCGGTTCAACAGCGGCCAGACGACCGAGCGCCGCTACACGTACGACCACGCCGGCCAGCTGACCGGGATGCAGGACTGGCAAACCCAGCCGGGGCAGTGCACGTACAACTCCAGCCCGGCGACAGGCACGCAGATCGCCGGAGACGGGCCCGTGCAGCAGACCTGTTCGGGATCGAGCACCTCGCCCGTGACCTCGCTGCAGCCGTTCGCGTGGGACGCGGTGGGCAATCCGGTGCGCAGCGACGTCGCCGTCGCCGCGAACACGGGCAACGAGCTGACGACGGCGAACGGGCAGCAACTCGGGTACGACGCCGACGGCAATCTGACGACCCGCACCGTGAACGGCGCGGTGGTCCAGCAACTCACGTGGAACAGCCTCGGGCAGCTCGTCCAGGTCATCTCCAGCGTGAGTTATGTCGCCGGTGGCCCGACGGTGACGTTCGGCTACGACGGGTGGGGCCGGCGGGTGCGGAAGACGGTGACCGCGAACGGGACGACGACGACCACGTACTTCGTGTGGGACGGCGCCGACCTGATCGCGGACGTGAACGCCAGCGGCGGGTTCCAGGCGCGCTACACGTACGTCCCGGGCGGGCCGGACCAGCTCTTCAGCGTGCTTGCCACGCCATCGGGCGCGTCGGCGCAGCGCTACTACGTGGCGGGCGAATCGACCGTGGGGGTGCTCGGACTCGTCGACGCGCAAGGGGCCGTGCAGGCCCAGTACACGTACCAACCGTTTGGCGCGGGCGCGAGCGCGCAGGAGTCGCTCGCCGGCGGGACGACGAACCGCTTCCGCTTTCGCGCGCGGGAGTACGACGCGGAGACGGGATTCTACTACAACCGCGCCCGCTACTACGCCCCGGACCTCGGCCGCTTCGTCAGCCAGGACCCGAGCGGGACCACGAGTGGCATCAACCTGTACGCCTACGCCGGCAACGACCCGGTGAACGCTGCCGACCCGACCGGGCTGAAGATCGCCGCCGGCCCGTGCACGATTTTCGCGGGCACCTGCGGCGATCCGTTAGGCTTCAATGGCAGCGGCGGCGGCTTCGGAGGCGACACCGAAGGGGGCTTTGGTGGCGGCTTCAGCGGCGGCGCGTCAGCATTCGCTGCGAATGCTTTGTTCCAAGAGGCTGCGCAGCTAGCCGCGAACGGTCAGGGCGAAGCACTGATGGGCCTGTTCGCCGCTCTGTCGATCTCGACACTTGACCGTGATGCAGTTACCGATGGTGCAGCCGTATCTCTGCTCTACGTCAACGGATTCGCGGACTCATTCGGGGATGCTCTGGGTCAGCCCAAGATCGAGATGAACTGGCTTATAGCCCGAAATTCCCAATGGATCGGATGCAAGCAGACTAGTATCTTCATCCAAGATTCTGACCAGTGGGGTCAGGCTGAAGTCTGGGATTTATCCCAAAAGGCGGTAAAGCCAATGTTCGGTACGACCGTCGGCTTCTACAGCGGTAGTTACTACGAGCAAGCTACGAGTTACACGCGGTTCAACGCTACGGGCAACCTCTACTGCCAGGTCGGTGTCGGGATTTTCACCGCCACCTCTCCGAAGTATTGATCCATCCGATGACGTACTTACGACTCCGCTCGCGTAGCTGAGGGATACGTCAATGAGTACCCCTAGACATGTCTAACTATGAGCACACTCGACACAAGTATTCTCGCTGCTACGCTCGTGTTGTTAACACTCCGCGCGTCCCTCGGAGCTGGGCAAGCAGGAAGATTGCCGACAATATTCCGCATCAACGGCGGGCCCACTGCGATGACGCTCGATCAGGCTGCGGTGCATCTGCGAAGTTACAGCGATCGTCCGCTCACATGTTCTGCGGTTCTGGATAGTACGGCGGTTGACGTGAGATGTGCGCCGGTTGAGGGTAGTCCTCAGGCAATAGCGATGCACTTCCAGCAACGCCAGCTTCGCGACGGTAACGACCCTGTCCTGCGAGAG
>DASWUT010000332.1:0-2945 GCA_036401455.1 Gemmatirosa sp.
TACCGGACTCACTCGCCCTCGCCGGCGCCGTCCCAGACTCGGGCGCGAGCGCCGTCGGCCCTACCGCGGGCGCGCGGCCCGCAGCAGCCGGCGCCGTGGCGGCCGCACCGCGCGCGACCGCGGCGCCACGCCTGCCCGTGCAGGACGCCTGCCGCTCGACGACCAACGCCGATCAACGCCGGTGCCTCATGGGCCTGATCTACCGGTCCGACGTATCGTTGCAACGCACCTACGACGCGCTGATCCGGGGACTTCGGCAGCGCGCTGGCGGCGTCGCGGAGCCGCCCGCGGTGCGCGCGCTCCGGGCGGAACAGCGCGCGTGGGTCGACGCGCGCGACCGTGCATGCGCACGCGAGGCTCCGCTGTCGCAGCCGCGCTGGGGTGTGGTGCGCGCGCGCTGCTTCGCGGGGTTTTCGTCCCGGCGCGCCGCGTTGCTCGCCGCGCGGCTCCGCGGCCGCATGCCGCAAGCACCGTAGCTCGTGCGGTGGCTGCGGTCGCAGCCACCGCACGTCAGTTCATACGCGCTTCGGCGTCGCCGCGCTGCTCGCGCACGACCACGTCGGGCGGCCGCAGCCCCGCCGGTGCCTCGTCGGCCATGCCCCGCGCCGATGCGCCGCCATCCGCGGCCGCGACGGACCCGTGCACGGCGAGCGGGCGCAGCCGCCGGACGAGCGTCAGCACCGTGTACACGGCGACCGGCTCGTCGTCCTGATTGGTCACCTCGACGTCCCACGCGACGACCCCCTGCGGCACCTCGCCCTCACGGTCGTCCTTCGCCGCCTTGCTCTTGCACGCGAGCCGGACGCGGATCGTGTCGCCGATGTAGACCGGCTTCACGAAGCGAAGCCCTTCCAGCCCGTAGTTGGCGATCACCGGCCCCGGCGCCGGGTCGACGAACAGCCCCGCGGCCGCGGAGATCACGAAATACCCGTGCGCCACGCGCCGGCCGAAGAACGAGTCGCGCGCCGCGATTTCGTCCGTATGTGCGTAGAAGTAATCGCCCGAGAGTCCGGCGAAGTTGACGACGTCCGCCTCGGTAATCGTGCGTCGGTGCGTCGTCCATACCTCGCCGACCACCAACTCCTCGAAGTGCTTGCGAAATGGGTGCACGCGGTCGGTGCGCGCCGCGGCCCCCTTCGTCCACTCGCGCGTGACCGCCGCGACCGTCGTCGGCGAGCCCTGAATCGCGGTGCGCTGCATGTAGTGCAGCACGCCGCGCACGCCGCCCATCTCCTCGCCGCCTCCCGCGCGCCCGGGCCCGCCGTGCACGAGCTGCGGCAGCGGCGAGCCGTGCCCCGTGCTCTCGCGTCCCGAATGACGGTTGGCGAGCAGCAGCCGCCCGTGATACGCGGCCGTGCCTAACGCCACGTCGCGCGCTACGCCGTCGTCCGCGCTGAACAGCGAGCCGACGAGCGACCCGCGCCCGCGCTTCGCGAGCGCGACGGCCTCGTCGACCGAGTCGTACGGCATCACCGTGTTGACCGGCCCGAACGCCTCGACGTCGTGCGGCGTCGTGCGCTCGAACGGGCGGTCGTTGTAGAGCAGCGTGATCGGAAAGAACGCCCCCGCCTCACGACTCGCGCCGACGACCTCGAAGTCCGCGTCGGGGCGGCCGCCGTAGACCACTTCCGAGCCGTCCGTGAGCGCGGCAAGCGCCTTGCCGACCTCGCGCACCTGCGACCGTCCGGCGAGCGGCCCCATGCGCACGCCCTCGACCGCCGGGTTGCCGACGCGCGTGCCGGCGAGGCGCGTGCCTAACGCACGTACGACGTCGTCGACCATCGCCGCCGGAACGAAGCTGCGCCGGATGGCGGTGCACTTCTGCCCCGCCTTCACCGTCATCTCGCGCGCGACCTCCTTCACGAAGAGGTCGAACTCGGGCGTGCCGGGCGCAGCGTCCGGGCCGAGCATCGAGTAATTGAGCGAGTCCGCTTCCTGGTTGAAGCGCACGTTGTGCTCCATGAGCGCCGGGGTGCGCCGGAGCAGGAGCCCCGTCGCGGCACTCCCCGTGAACGCGACCGTGTCCTGCTCCCGGAGGTGGTCGAGCAGGTCGCCCGCGGATCCGCAGATCAGCTGCACGCTCCCGGCCGGGAGCAGCCCCGTCTCGATCATCGCCCGGAAGACCACCTGGGTCAGGTAGCACGTCACCGTCGCCGGCTTGACGATGGCGGGCACGCCGGCGAGCAGCGCGCACGACAGCTTCTCGAGCATCCCCCACACGGGGAAATTGAACGCGTTGATGTGGACCGCCACCCCTTCGAGCGGCACGCATACGTGGCGTCCGACGAAGCCGCCCGCCTTCGAGAGCGCCTCGACCGGCCCGTCGACGAAGAACGGTTCGTCGGGGAAGTCGCGCCGCCCGCGGCTCGCGTACGCGAACAGTGTCCCGATCCCGCCGTCGATGTCGATCCAGTGGTCGCTCGCCGTCGCGCCCGTCCACGCCGAGACCCGGTAGAACTCCTCCTTGCGGGCGGTGAGCGCGAGCGCGAGCGCCTTCAGCATCCGGGCGCGCTGGTGGAACGTCATCCGCCGCAGCGTGGGCCCGCCGACGCGGCGCGCATGCTCGGCCATCGCGGCGAAGTCGAGCCCCTGGCTCGACGCCGCGCCGATGTCCTCGCCCGTCACGGCGTTGGTCAGCGTCGCGAAGTTGCCGGTGCCCGCGACCCAGTGGTCGAGAGCGTAGTTGTCGAAGCGGGTAGACATGAACGAAGCGGTGAGGAAGCGCTGGAACGCGCGCGCGGCGCACCCGCAGGATGCCACGGGGACCATACGCGCGCCAACGGCCGCGTCTCCCGCTACCCGACCCGAGTCTCCGCCCAGGTCCGGTACGCCGCCGTCTGCCGTGCGCGCGCCTCCGCCTGTTCGTCGGTGAGCGCGCGCAGCGGTTCGACCGCGCGCAGCGTGGCATGCAGCCGCGCCGGCAGGGCCCGGTACAGGGCCGTCCC
>DASWUT010000333.1:0-4110 GCA_036401455.1 Gemmatirosa sp.
GCGAGAAGGGCACGCGGGCCCCTCGCGCCGAACGGGTGCGCGCCGGCGAGCGCCTCGTAGGCGACCACGCCTAATGCGTAGAGGTCAGCCCGATGGTCGACGCCGGCGTCGCCGCGCGCCTGTTCGGGCGCCATGTACGCCGGTGTGCCAGGCGTCGTGCCCGCGTCGGTGAGCGCCCCGGCGTCGCCGCCGTCCGCGTGGCCGGCCGCGTCCAGTTCCTCCGGCTCGCGGGCGCGGCGCACCGCGCGCGCGATGCCGAAGTCCGCGACGACGGCGTGCCCGTCCTCGAGCAGGATGTTCGCCGGCTTCACGTCGCGGTGCACCACGCCGTGCCGGTGCGCGTACGCGAGCGCGCTCGCCACCTCGCGCACGACGCGGAGGGCCGCGTCGAGTGTCAGCGGGCGCTCGCGCGCGAGGCGCTCGCGCAGCGTCTCACCCTCGACGTAGGGCATCACGTAGTACGGCACGCCGGCCGCGGTCCCCGAGTCGTGCAGGGGCAGGATGTGCGGGTGGGCGAAGGCCGCCGTCAGGCGGATCTCGCGCAGGAAACGCTCGCCGCTCATCGACGCGCCGAGCGCGCGGTCGAGCACCTTGAGCGCGACCAGCCGGTCGTGCCGGCGGTCGCGGGCGAGGTACACGGTCGCCATGCCGCCGTGCCCCAGTTCCCGCTCGACGTCGTACCGCCCGGCGAGCGCCGCCCGAAGCGCCGCCTCCGGGGTGCCCGCGACCGATAAAGCGCCAGTGTGCGACCCGTCAGTCGGTGAGGCGTCGGTCGGCAGCGCGCCGAACAGCGGCGCGGCGAACGCCGCGGCCGACCCGGCGAGGAACGCGTCCGAGTGCGCGGCCTGCTCGCAAGCGTCCACCTGCGCCTCGACCTCCGCGCGCAGCCCCGCGTTGTCGCGACACGCCGCGTCGAGGGCTGCGGGCCGCGCGTCGACCGGCCGCGCCAGGACGGCCTGCGCCGCGCTGCGGACCGCGGCCCAGCGCTCGGGCCCGGTCATCCCGCGTCCGCGCGGAGCGCCCGGTACAGCCACCCCTTCGCCATCTGCCAGTCGCTCGCCACGGTGCGCTGCGATACACCGAGCGCCTCGGCCGTCTCGACCTCGGTGAGCCCGCCGAAGAAGCGGCAGTCCACCACGCGCCCCAGCCGCGCGTCGAGCGCCGTGAGCCGGTCGAGTGCCTCGTCGAGCGCGAGCAACTCGTCGCCGCGGGCCGCGATCGCGAGCGCGCCCGCGTCGGCTCCGGCCTCCGCATCGTCCAGCGACATCGGGCGCTGCTGGGCGCCTCCGCGTCGCGCGGCCTGATGCCGGCGTGCATGGTCGACGAGCACGCGGCGCATCGTGCGCGCCGCGAGCCCGAGGAACTGCCCGCGGCTCGTCCACTCGCTCCGCGTCTCGTCGGCCAGGCGCAAGTACGCCTCGTGGACGAGTGCCGTCGTGGACAGCGTGTGGCCTGCGGGCTCGGCCGCGAGCTGCCGGTGGGCGACGCGCCGCAGCTCCGCGTAGACGAGCGCGATCAGCCGCTCCATCCCGTCGGGCATGCCGCGGCGGAGCATCGCCAGCGCCGCGGCGGTCTCCTGCTCGGCGAATGCGTGCGCCGCCGCGTGTGCCTGCGTGCGTGCCAGTTGGGGCATGGGCCGCACCTCGTGGGCGGGCCGCCGGGCGGGCTTGCGTCTTTCGGGCGGTTCCTGCGCGTCTGCTCGTACAGCCCCACCCGCTCGGCCAAGGTACGGGCCGGCGACCCCGGCAGCAATCCGCTGGCCGAGTCGCGCGGCACCCGCGCCCAAAATCAGGAGACTCCCACCATGCGTACCTCGACCCATCCCGCCCCGCGCCGGCCAGAGCCCGCTCCACTCACGCGACTCACGCGCGGCCGTCCGCGTCGATGGCTTTCGGCGGCGCTCGCGGCAGCCGCCGCGGTCTCGGCGGCGTGCACGGATGCGCGACCGCCGACGTCACCCACCCGCGACGCGGCCGCGGGCGACGCGCCGTCCGCGGCGGCGGCCGCCTCCGAGCGCACGCACCCGTCACGCTACACCGTCACGGACCTCGGCACGTTCGGCGGGCCGTTCAGCGTGGCGTTCGACATCGACGTTGTGGGCCGCGTGCGCGGGGGCGCCACGGTGCCCAGCGGCTACCAGCACGCGTTCATCACGGCCCACGGCGGGAAGCGCGACCTCGGCACCCTCGGTGGGTTGAACAGCCAGGCGAGCGGTCGGACCGGGACCTCCCAGGTGACCATCGTGTCCGAGACCTCGGACCGCGATCCGCTGCAGGAAAACTTCTGCGGTTTCGCCGCCCTTGGCGGCGGGCCGGTGACCGGCCTCGCCTGCGTCGGCGCGATCTCGGAGAACGGCCGACTGAAGCGCCTCCCGACGCTCGGCGGCACGAACGCGGCGGCACTCACGGGCAACGTCGCTGGCGAGAGCGTCGGGCTGGCCGAGGACGGCGTTCCCGACGCGACGTGCATCGCGCCGCAGAAGAGTCACTTCGAGGCCGTGGTCTGGGGGCCGAACGGGAAGATCCACAAGCTCCCGCTGCTCCCGGGCGACGAGGTGGGCATGGCGCTTCGCAACAACGACCGCGGCCAGGTCGTCGGCACGTCCGGGCTGTGCGCGAACACCTTCTTCGGCGGATTCGGCCTCGGCCCGCACGCCGTGCTCTGGGAGCACGGGGTACCGACCGACCTCGGCAACCTTGGCGACTCCACGGCCAGCGTCGCGGCCAGCATCAACAACCGCGGGCAGGTGGTCGGGGGATCGACCGTCCCCGGTGGACACACGCACGGGTTCCTGTGGACGCGGGGGACCGGGATGCGGGACCTCGGCGTCCTGAGCGCGGATCCCGCGGACGTGACCAATCTGCCCTTCATGATCAACGACCGCGGACAGATCGTCGGCGAGTCGTGCGACGTCACGCTCGCCACGTGCCGCGGGTACGTCTGGCAGGACCACCGGTTCACGGACCTCAACGCTCTCATCCCGGCGGACTCGCCGCTGTATCTGATCTCGCCTCTCGTGATCAACGACGCGGGGCAGATCGCGGGGCTCGCCGTGGTGAAGAGCACCGGCGAGGCGCACGCGTTCCTCGCGACGCCGGCCCCCGGCCGCGGGGTGGCGGACGTCGCCGATGCAGCAGTCGCCGGTGGGGCGGTCAGCGCGGTTAACGCCAGCGCGTCGCCCGCCCCGCCCCGCCCACCGATGACGCTCCCAGCGGGCGTGCGCGCGCTGATCGGCCGGCGGCGCAGCGCGCCGCAGCCGTAGGCGGCGACGTGCCTTCGGGATCGTGACACGCCGGACACCCCCGCTGTACCCCGCGCCCGCCTGGGCGCGCGGGCACTCATACCACATTTCGAGGATTGGTCATGATCAAGCACGCATTCCGCCATGCCGCCGCCCTCGCGGCCACGGTCGTCGCGGTCGGCACGTTAGACACCTCCGCCGCCGCGCAGCAGGTCGCGTTTTCCGGGAGCGGCGTGTTGAACGCAACCCTCCCTCCGTTCTTCGCCGCGTACGGTCTCGCGCCGGGCACGTTCGCGTTCCGCTTCGTGCTCCCGGCGAGTCCGGCGCCGTCGTTCGCCAACGCCATCCTGTTCAATTTCGCGACCGTCACGGGCACGTTCACCCAGGGCGGCACGACGACGAGCGAGACGGGGCGGCTCACGTTCTTCACGGGAGCCGCGGACGGCGGCTTCACGTTCAAGATTCCGGACGCGACCGGGACGACCCTGATCAACGATACGGGCCCGGCGCTGTTCAACGGGGCGACGAGCAGTCCGACGTTCGTCCCCGGGACGTACACCGGCTTCGCCGCGGGCGACGTCGACGGGTGGGCGGCGGTGACCACCGCCTCCATCACGACGACGCCGGAACCGGGCGCGCCGGCGCTCCTCGGCGTCGGGCTCGCCGGCGTGGCCGCTGTCGGGAAGCGACGGAGGTGGCGCGTTACCTTCGCCTAACGATGGGAACCGAGGCGGCCGCGCGACGGCGTCACGACCCGGGGCGCGGCGGGATCGGCCACGGCCGCGCCAGGGCACACGCGCGCACCGTTAGGCGCCGCATCGCCGCACGAAACCGCGCGTCGGCCCAGAGCGGGTCGAGCATCGGGTTGC
>DASWUT010000334.1:0-9376 GCA_036401455.1 Gemmatirosa sp.
ATGAAGGACGCCGAGCAGAAGCTCGCGTCCAACAACGGGCGCCCGCAGTTCCTCAAGGAGGAGGTCACGGCCGACGACATCGCCGAGGTCGTCGCGAAGTGGACGGGGATCCCGGTCACGCGCATGCTCGAAGGCGAGCGCGAGCGGCTGACGAAGCTCGATCAGGAGCTGGCGCAGCGCGTCGTCGGGCAGCAGGAAGCGGTCGAGGCGGTCGCGAACGCCGTACGTCGCAGTCGTGCCGGGTTGCAGGACCCCAACCGGCCGATTGGCTCGTTCATCTTCCTCGGCCCGACGGGCGTCGGTAAGACGGAGACGGCGCGCGCGCTCGCCGAATTCCTCTTCGACGACGAGCAGGCGATGGTGCGCATCGACATGTCGGAGTACATGGAGAAGCACGCCGTGTCGCGCCTGATCGGCGCGCCGCCGGGCTACGTCGGCTACGACGAGGGCGGGCAGCTCACCGAAGCCGTGCGGCGCCGGCCATACTGCGTGATCCTGTTCGACGAGATCGAGAAGGCGCACCAGGACGTGTTCAACATCCTGCTGCAGATCCTCGACGACGGGCGCCTCACGGACAGTCAGGGGCGCACGGTGGACTTCCGCAACTCGGTCATCATCATGACCTCCAACCTCGGCTCGCAGCACATCCTCGAGCACGCGGGAGACGAGTGGGCGGCGGTCGAGGCGGAGGTGAACGACGCGCTACGCGAGCACTTCCGTCCGGAGTTCCTCAACCGGGTGGACGACGTCATCATCTTCCGTCCGTTAGGCGAGGAGCACATCGAGCGGATCATCGACCTGCAGCTCGGGCGGCTGCGCAAGCTGCTGGCCGAACGCAAGCTGACGTTGGAGCTGACGCCGGGCGCGCGGCGCGTCCTCGCGACCGAAGGGTACGATCCGGCGTACGGGGCGCGGCCGCTCAAGCGGGCGATCCAGCGACTGCTGCAGAACCCGCTCGCGATGGCGGTGCTGGAAGGCAAGTTCCGCGACGGCGACACGATCCGTGTCGACGCACAGCGGGGCGGACAGCTGACGTTCGCGCGAGCAGAGGCCGAGGAGCCGGTCGGGGTCTGACCGGCGCGGCGCGTGAGGCGACGACGGGGCGCGGAGAACTTCCTCCGCGCCCCGTCGTGCGTTCGCGAGATTCGGCGCGGGTCAGCGCCCGTCGCCACCGAACCGCGTCACCGGGACCGCGGCGTCGCCGAGCGCCCGTGTCACGAAGCGTTGCCCCTCGCCGACGCGCTCGACCTCGATTGCGATGGCATCGACAGCCTGTTCGACGCGCGCGAGACGCGCGGCGGCATCGCGGAGCAGGGGGTCGTCGGCCGCGGCTGCCGCGCGCCGCCGACCACCGCGCAGATACGTGAACAGCTGGAAGGCGAGGAGGAGGAGCAACAGCATCGGGATCGCGTTCGCCGATGGGCCCTGGGGCCCGACGACGACGAACCCACGCGGCTGCACGATGCTGCCGAACCCTCGCGTCCCTTCGGCGGCAACGGCCGGCGGAGCCAACGCGATCGCGTGATCGATGTACGTCACGTCCTTTTCGAGTTGCAGGACGCGGAAATCGAGCTGCGACATCTGGGCCCTGAGCACACCCTGACCGGACGGGCTGGTGTGCTCGATTTCGCCGACGAGCTCGCCCCGGCGCGCGTGCGTCGCGATGAGTTGCTGGACGAGTTCGTCGCGCTGGTTGCGCAGCCCGGCGAGCTCGCGGGCCGTACGCGGCGCCCCCGACCCGGCGGCGCTCACCTGCGCCTGGGTGGGCGTCGCCGGCGCCTCTGGTCGCTCGGGTTGGTCGGGCCGCTCCGGTTGTTCGGGCCGCTCTGGCGCTTCCTGGACGAGCGTCGGCGAGGTGGTCGCTGGCATGCGCGGTCCTACGCGGCGTGCGCAGGTTGGTTTCTCGCCCTGCACGACCGCGTGCTACTGTGTGCCGATGCCTTCCGCGGCGGACGTCGACGAGCAGTGGATGCGCGCGGCCCTCGTCGTGGCCGGCGAGGCGGACGTCGATGTCCCGGTCGGGGCCGTAATCGTGCACGACGATCGCGTGATCGCGGCGGCGTCCAACCGGACCGTCCGCGACCAGGACCCGACCGCGCACGCGGAAGTGCTCGCCGTCCGCGCCGCAGCGGCCGCGCTCGGCCGCTGGCGACTCGACGGCTGCACCCTGTACGTCACGCTCGAGCCGTGCGCGATGTGTGCGGGCGCGCTCGTCCTCGCGCGGATCGATCGCGTCGTGTTCGGTGCGTGGGACCCGAAGGCGGGGATGGCCGGGTCGGTCGCGGACCTCGTCCGTCATCCGCGTCTGAACCACCGTTCCGCGGTGCGCGGCGGGGTGCTCGAAGGCGAGTGCGGCGACGTGTTGCGCGCGTTCTTCGCCGGGCGGCGGGAGGGTCGTCGCAACGTTGACACCCCCGGCGGCCAGGGCTAGACTCACCGCCCGGACTTGGACAGGTGGCCGAGTGGTTGAAGGCACCGGTCTCGAAAACCGGCGTACCGGCAACGGTACCGTGAGTTCGAATCTCACCCTGTCCGTGCTCGGCCGGTGGCGTGCACCCGGCGCATGCGGGGCCGCGGGGCCCAGGCTCCGCGGCCCCGCACGTTGCATTGCACGAGCGGCTGAGCGGTACGGGTCGGGACAGGTGGCCGAGTGGTTTAAGGCGCACGCCTGGAAAGCGTGTGGGCGGGCAACCGTCTCGAGGGTTCGAATCCCTCCCTGTCCGTCGCGGCGCGGCCGCTATATTCGCGCGCCATGTCATCGGAGCGCACCCTGCTCGATGCGCGTGCGTTCGAGCGGACGTTGACGCGCATGGCCGACGAGATCCTCGAGCTGAACGCGGGCACCGACGCCCTGCTGCTCGTCGGCATTCAGCGCCGCGGCGTGCAGCTGGCGGAGCGGTTGGCGCGGACGATCCGCGCGAATGAGGGCGTCGAGGTCGCGCGTGGCGCGCTCGACATCACGCTCTATCGCGACGACCTGCAAACCGTCGGGCCGCGCCCGCTCGTCGGCCCGACGACGCTGCCGACCGCGATCGACGGCGCGCGCGTGGTGATCGTCGACGACGTGCTCTACACGGGCCGGACGGTGCGCGCCGCGCTCGACGAGCTGGCGGATTTCGGCCGGCCCGCGCGCATCGCGCTCGCCGTGCTCGTCGATCGTGGCGGGCGCGAGTTGCCGATCCACGCCGACGTGGTCGGCCGGCGGGTCGACGTACCCGCGGGCGGGCGGGTCGACGTCCTCGTCTCGGAGCTGGACGGGCGCGACGCGGTGCTCGTGCACGCGCCCGAGTTCGCCGCCGCGCCGCCGGCGACGCCGGGGCGCGCGTGAGCCTCGCACCGCCGCTCGCCGCGCCGGTGTCGTTAGGCAAGGATCTGCTCGGCCTCGCGTCGCTGTCGCGCGCGCAGATCGAGCTCGTCCTCGACACGGCGTCGCCGCTGCGGGCCGTGAGCGAGCGGGCGATCAAGAAGGTGCCGACGTTACGGGGGCAGACCGTCGTGAACCTCTTCTTCGAGGCCTCGACGCGCACGCGCGTTTCGTTCGAGTTCGCCGAGAAGCGGCTCAGCGCCGACACGGTGAGCATCGCGTCGGCGGGATCGAGCGTGTCCAAGGGCGAGACGCTCGTCGACACGGCGCGCAATCTCGAGGCGATGAAGATCGACACCGTCGTGATTCGCCACGGCTCGTCCGGCGCCGCGCGCTTCCTCGCCGAGCGCATCGATTCGACGGTCATCAACGCCGGCGACGGGACGAACGAGCATCCGACGCAGGGGCTGCTCGACCTGCTCACGCTCCGCGACCGTTTCGGGTCGCTGGAAGGGCGTCGGGTATGCATCGTCGGCGACGTGCTGCACTCGCGCGTCGCGCGCTCCAACATCTGGGGGCTGAAGTCGTTAGGAGCCGAGGTCGCGGTGTGCGGCCCGCGCTCGCTGCTGCCCAACGCCGTCGATCAGCTCGGCGTCTCGGTGTTCGACCGCATCGAGGAGGCGATCGAATGGGCCGAGGCGCTGAACGTGCTGCGGCTCCAGCTGGAGCGCATGAGCGCGGGCTACATCCCCTCGCAGCGCGAGTACAATCGCGTATTCGGCGTCACGCGCGAGCGCCTCGAGCGTGCGCCGCGCGATCTTCTCATCCTGCACCCCGGACCGATGAACCGCGGCGTCGATATCGACTCCGACGTGGCCGACGGGCCGCACTCCGTCATTCTCGAGCAAGTCACCAACGGCGTCGCCGTCCGGATGGCGGTACTCTACCTGCTCGCCGGCGGCCGCCCGGAGCTGGCCGACGCCGCGCGCGGCGAGCCGGCACGGGGGAACGCGTGAGCGATGCGCCGCAGGGCCGGCCGCTGCTCCTCGCCGGCGGGCGTGTGCTCGATCCGTCGCAGGGTCTGGACGTCGCCGTCGGCGACGTACTGCTCGTCGACGGGCGCGTCGAGCACGCCGGCGAGCCCGTCGCGCGGCCGGACGACGCGGAGGTGGTGGACTGCGCGGGGCTGGTCGTGTCGCCCGGGTTCATCGACGTCCACTGCCATTTGCGCGAGCCGGGCCGCGAGGACGTCGAGACGGTCGCCACGGGCGCTCGCGCGGCGGCCGCGGGCGGGTTCACCGCGGTGTGCGCGATGCCCAACACCGACCCGGTGACCGACAACCAGGCCGCGGTCGGGTTCATCGTCCGGCAGGCGCAGCGCGCGGGCGCGGCCCGCGTCTACCCGATCGGCGCGATCACGTTAGGCGAGCGCGGCGAGACGCTGGCCGAATTCGGCGAGATGGTCGGCGCGGGCGCGGTCGCGGTGAGCGACGACGGCAAGCCGGTCGTCAGCGCGCACATCATGCGCACCGCGCTCGAGTACGCGCGCACGTTCGGCATCCCCGTCGCGGACCACTGCGAGGAGCCGACGCTCGCCCATGGCGGCGCGATGAACGAAGGCGTCGTCTCGATGCGGCTCGGCCTGCGCGGAATCCCGAGCGAGGCCGAGGAGATCATGGCGATCCGCGACATCCTCCTCGCGCGGCGTACGGGCGGCCACATCCATCTGTGCCACATGAGCACCGCCGGTTCCGTCGAGCTGATCCGGTGGGGGAAGGAACGTGGCGTGCGCGTGACGGCCGAGGTGTGCCCGCACCACCTCTCACTCACGGAGGAGGCGGTCGAAGGGTACCAGACGAACGCGAAGATGAACCCGCCGCTGCGCACCGCGGCCGACGTCGCGGCGCTGCAGGAGGCGGTGCGCGACGGCACGATCGACGTGGTCGCGACCGACCACGCGCCGCATCACTACGACGAGAAGGAGCGCGAGTTCGCCGACGCGCCCAACGGAATCGTCGGGCTCGAGACCGCGCTCGGCGTGCTCGTCACGTGGCTCGTCGCGCCAGGATTTCTCACGTACGCGCAGCTCGTCGAACGCATGGCGTGCGCGCCCGCGCGCGTGTTCGGGCTCCCAGGGGGGACGCTTCGCCGCGGGTCGCCAGCCGACGTGACCGTGTTCGACCCGGAGCGCCGCTGGACCGTCGACCCCGCGCGGTTCCGCTCGAAAGGGCGGAACACGCCCTACGCCGGCCAGACGCTGCAGGGACGCGCGATCGCGACCGTCGTCGGCGGTCGACTCGTGCACGACGGGCGCAGTCCGACCGCGTGACGCGGCCAGCCGCCACCGCGCGCCGGCTGCGCGCCCGCTGCGCGCACCACGCGGGCGCGCGTAGCTTTCCCGCTCTCGACCCGCGCGCGCCCGGCCGCGTACGCCGGCCCGCGCGCGGCCAGGCTCTCTCCGACACGACGCTCCCCGCATGACGACCGGCTACGCGCCCGACCAGCCCGCACAGGAATCCGCCGCCCTCCCGCTCGACGACATCCGGACGCTCGTCGACGAGCGGGCCCGTTACGAGGGGTGGCTGCAGGCCCTCGAGAGTCGCCGGGCCGTGACGCCGACGCACGTGCTGGAGCGGGTTCGGCACGACTACGCCGGGCGACTCGATCGCGTCGCGTCGCAGCTCGCCGGACACGTCGCCCCGCTCCGCGCGCACGGGCAAGCGCTGACGCAGCAGCACCACGCGGTCGAGCAGCGGCTCGGCGAGGAGCGCGACGGACTCGCGGAGATCGAGCTGCGCACGCTCGTCGGCGAGTTCGCGTCGGATGAGGGTGAGCAACGCCGGGCGGGCGCGGCGCAGGCGATCGCGGCGCTCGAGCGCGAGCTCGGGGGTGCGGCGACCGCCCTGGCCGACGTGCGTGGGCTCGTCGCCCGCGTGAGCCCCACGCCCGTCGCGACGGCGGCGACGGCGCCAACCGGCGACGTGGAGGCCGCGGCGCCGTCGCAGGTCGCGGCGGACGCGACCGCTCCCGCGACGCCATCCGCCGGAACGCCATCGGCACGGTCCGAGGCGCCCGATGCCGGCTTCGTCAGCACCGGGACGTTCGACCACGGCGCGGTCGACGCCGCGCGCGTCGCGCTCGGAGACCGGCAGCCGTCGCTCACGCCCACGTTCACCGATGCGATCCGCACTGGGGCGCCGGGAAGCTACGGGCTCGGCACGCGCCCACCGTCGCCGGAGCCAACCGCGGCGGCCGGGCAGGAGAAGACGCTGCGGTGCCAGGACTGCGGCGCGCTCAACTACCCGACCGAGTGGTACTGCGAGAAGTGTGGCGGGGAGCTGGCCGCGCTCTAGCGGCCGCCGCGCCGACGTCGTGACGCTGCGTCCGGACACGAAAGAGGCCCGGCACCGAGATACGGTGCCGGGCCTCGTCACGTCCGCGCGGGTGCGTCAGGCGGTCGCCGCGGTCTGAGCGGCGGCCTGCGCGTTCGCCTTACGGGCGAGCTGCGACTTGTGGCGGGCTGCCTTGTTGCGGTGGATCAGCCCCTTGCGGGCGGCACGGTCGAGGAGGCTGACCGCCGCGGTGACCGTCTCGGTCGGCGCGGTTTCGGCGCGGGCCTTCTTGAGCGCGGTGCGGAGCGCCGAGCGCTGCGCGCGGTTGCGCACCGCCGCGGCGCGCGACTTCCGCATGTTCTTCTTGGCGGATGCGATGTTCGGCACGATCGATGTAGAGCTGAGTCGTCGGGGAGCGGCCGCCGTCGGCGTCATGCGTCGACGTGCTGGCCGCGATGCGCACGCGTCGACAGCGGCGACTGGCGCACGTGAGTCGCGCAGGTTACCCCCAGACGGGGTCCATGTCAAGGCAGGACATGGGGTTGTCGCGTTGGGCGCTTTGACGGACGCGAGCGAGCGGGCTAACCTTCGCCCGGCGTCCGCGCCGCGTTCGTCGTCCCGTTGCTCCAGGCCACCGGTGGATTTCAACTCGCTCCTGCTCGTCGCCCCGGTGCTGCTGTTCTCGGTCATCGCGCACGAGATCGCACACGGCTACGCGGCGCTGCGCCAGGGCGATCCGACCGCCAAGAACCTCGGGCGCCTGACCTGGAATCCGCTGCCGCACATCGATCCGTTCATGACGGTGCTGCTGCCGGTGCTCCTGATCCTCGCGCACGCGCCCTTCCTGTTTGGCGGGGCCAAGCCGGTGCCGGTCGATCCGCGCAATTACCGCAACTACAAGCGCGGCGACATCATCGTCTCGCTGGCTGGCGTCGCGACCAACGTCCTCATCGCGATCGTCTGCGCGATCCTCATCGTCCCGCTCGGCCTGCTCGGCGCGGCGGTGCCGGGCGCGGCGGCCACGTGCTCGATTCTGCAGCACATGATGATGAACGGCGTGGCGATCAACCTCGTGCTGACCGCGTTCAACTTGCTGCCCATCCCGCCGCTCGACGGGTCGCACGTCGCCAAGTACCTGCTGCCGCCCGCGTGGGCGCTGCAGTACGAGCGCGCCGGCCGCTTCGGGCTGCTGCTGCTCATGGCGGTCTTCTGGTTCGCGGAGCCGGTGATCGACGCGTGGCTCACGCCGGCGGCCGTGCTCACGGGGTTCGCGCAGCAGGCCGTCAGCCCGTTCCTGCTGGCCGCGACGTGGCGGTGACGACGTGGCGGTGACGCCGTGGCCGTAGCGGGGGCGCCGGTTGTCGCCGCCGCAGCCGAGCCCGGTGCCGCATTCGTCGTCGAGCTGCCGGCGTTCTCAGGCCCGCTCGATCTGCTGCTCTCGTTGATTCGCGACGAGCAGCTCGACGTCTACGACATCCCGATCGCGCACGTCGCGCAGCAGTTCCTCGCCCGCATACATGCGATGGGGCTCGACGATGCGGCCGACTACCTCGACATGGCCGCCCGCCTGGTCCGGATCAAGGCGCAGCTGCTGCTGCCGCGCCCGGGCGGGGCCGAGGACGTGTGGGAAGATCCGCGCGCCGAGCTCGTTCGACGGCTGCTCGAGTACCAGCAGGTGCGCGAGGTCGTCGAGCACCTGGACCGGCTGGCCGAATCGCGCCGCGACCGGTTCGGTCGCGGCGCCGTGTTCGCGCGCGACGACGGCGACCCGGTCGAGCGCGTGCCCGTGCCGCTCGTGCTCTCGCTCGGAGAGCTGCTGAGCAGCGTCGACCGCGTCCTGCACACGGTTCGCCGGCCGGCGGTGCACGACGTCGTGCCGCGCGCGCTCGACGTCGCGGGGGCGATCGGCGAGGTGCGTGCGCTGCTCGCGCGCCGCGCGTCGGCGCGATGGGCGGACGTGATGGCCGACGGCGCCGAACCGTGGCGCGTCCTGAGCGCACTGCTCGCCCTCCTCGAGCTGGCGAAACTCGGCGAACTTCGGCTCGCGCAGGCCGGTGCGTTCGCGGACGTCACGATCGCCCGCGCTGCGCGGAGCGACGCGGCAGACACTCCGGATGACGCCGCTCGCGAAGCTGCTTGAAGCGGCGCTGTTCGCCGCGACGCGCCCCGTGCCGGCTGGCGAGCTCGCGCGACTCGATCCGGTCGCCGGGACGGACGCCGTCGCGCAGGCGCTCGACGAACTCCGGGCGCACTACGACGACGCCGAGTCCGGGCATGCGGTCGAGCTCGTCGAGCAGGGTGGGGGATGGCAGCTCCTCACCCGCGCCGAGTACGCCGAAGCGATCGAGCGCGCGCAAATCGCCGAACGACCGCAACGCCTGACGGCGGCCGCGCTCGAGACGCT
Source organism: Gemmatirosa sp. (assembly GCA_036401455.1). Classification (GTDB taxonomy): domain Bacteria; phylum Gemmatimonadota; class Gemmatimonadetes; order Gemmatimonadales; family Gemmatimonadaceae; genus BPUI01. The sequence continues at coordinate 9,041 of DASWUT010000334.1, forward strand.
CGCGGTCATCGCGTACCGTCAGCCGATCGGGCGGGCCGAGGTCGAGGAGATCCGTGGCGTGGCGGTCGGAGGCGTGCTGAAGACGCTGCTCGAGCGCGGGCTGGTCGATGTCGTCGGACGGTCCGAAGGACTCGGGCGGCCGTTGTTGTATGGTACGACGCCGCGGTTTCTCGAGCAGTTCGCGCTGCGGCACCTCGAAGAGCTGCCGCGCGCGGACGAGCTCGCCGTCGCGCTTCGCGCGAACCCCGCGGCGCTCTGACCGCCGCACGCCGTCGCAGGCGTGCTTCCCCGATTCCGACCGAACCGCTGCCGATGCCCAACGACCGTTCACGACGT
>DASWUT010000335.1:0-3232 GCA_036401455.1 Gemmatirosa sp.
TCCCGGACCGCGACAAGCTCGACCTGCTCTTCGCCGTCGACCTGCGGGGCACCATGCTGGCCTCGTGGCGCGCCGCGGCGCTGATGGCCGCTCAGCCGCACGGTGGCGTGATCATCAACATGAGCTGGGACCACGTCCTCACGGGAATGGCTGGACGCACGCAGGAACTCTTCGCGGCCGTGAAGGGCGGCGTGCTGAGCTTCAGCAAGTCGCTCGCACGGAGCGTCGCGCCGGACGTGCGCGTGCACGTGCTCGCGCCCGGGTGGATCGAGACCGCGTTTGGCGTAGCGGCCGACGAGGCGTGGCGGCGCTCGGTCGCCGACTCGACGCCGCTCAAGCGGTGGGGCACGCCCGACGACGTCGCCGCGGCAGCGGTGTTTCTCGCCTCACCCGGCGCGGCGTTCCTCACCGGCCAGACGATGCTGGTCGGCGGCGGCGTGGTCATGTGACCACGACTGATCGCCGTGCAAAGCCAGGCGCGGACTGGACTCGGTGCCGCCGCGGCGACTTGGTTGTACGGCATGACTCCGGTGCTGACGCCAGCCGCCGACCACGATCTCGCGGCCGTCGCCGCGCTCGTCAACTCGGCCTACCGCGGCGAGAGCTCACGGCAGGGGTGGACGACCGAGGCGGATTACCTCGATGACCTGCGCACGACGGAGGCGACGATGCGTGCCGACCTCGCGACCGACCCGACGGCGCGGTTGCTGCTGCTCCGCGAGGCGCTCGATGCGACGCTGCTCGGCTGCGTCTGGCTCGCGCCCGGCGACGACGCCTGGTACCTCGGCCTGCTCACCGTGCGCCCCGATCTGCAGGATCGCCAACTCGGCCGGACGCTGCTCGCCGGCGCGGAAGCGGTGGCGCGAGAACACGGCGCGCGACGGATCCGGATGCGCGGGATCGGCGTTCGCGACACGTTGATCGCGTGGTACCAGCGCCGCGGCTACATGCCGACCGGAGTGACCGAGCCGTTCGCGCACGGCGACGAACCCCGGCCGGACCTGACCTTCGTCGCGCTCGAAAAGTCGCTCTAGTCCCGCGCGATACCGCCCTCCCACCCGTCCAACGATGTCGAAGAAGGAAGCCACGTACGACGACGCGGCGATCGCCGAGCGGCTGCAGGCGCTCCCCGGCTGGTACTACGAGGACGGCTGGATCCGGCGCCAGTACAGGACCGACGGGTGGCCGACGACGCTGATGCTCGTCAACGCGATCGGCTACGCGGCCGAGGCGGCCAACCACCACCCCGACCTCACCGTGAGTTGGGCGCGTGTGGGTGTGAAGCTCGCGACGCACAGCGCGGGCGGGATCACGGACAAGGACTTCGCGCTGGCGCAGCGAATCGACGAGGTCGCGCTCTGGCGCCCCGCGGCGGGCGGCGCGCTCGAGGGCACGCCTAACACGTTCGTCCGCGGCGGCGACCCGCGGTGACCGCCGGGGCGGGCGACGGGTCGTCGGGCACGGCGCCGGCTCCGCGGGCGGCCGCGCCGCGCCGCGTGCTGTTCGTCACCGGTCGCCTCGCCGAGCCAGCGCTCCGCCGCGTGCTGGACGAGATGGTGCGCGAGATGGCGCACGACGGTGACGATCCACCGTTCGCGGTCGACGTCGCGGTGCTCGGTATCACCGTCGCGGCGCTGATGACCACGGCGTGGATCGCGCGGAACCTCACGGTACCCGACGGTACCGACCTCGTGATGATCCCCGGCCTCTGCGAGGGTGATCCGGCGGTGATCGCGGACGCGCACGGCGGCGTGCGCGTCGACAAGGGGCCGAAGGACCTGCGCGAGATCCCGCGCCACTTCGGCCGGCGTGCCGTCGCTGCGGCGTACGGCGCGTGGGACATCGAGATCGTTGCCGAAATCAACAACGCCCCGCGCCTCACGCGCGACGCGGTGCGGGCAGCGGCCGAGTACTACCGTGCGGCGGGCGCGGACGTGATCGACGTCGGCTGCACGCCGGGGCTCGCCTTCCCCGCGCTCGGCGACGTGGTGCGCGAGCTGGTCGGGGCCGACATGCGCGTCAGCGTCGACACGTTCGATGCCGACGAGATCCGTGCCGCGGTCGAAGCTGGCGCCGAGCTCGTGTTGAGCGTGAACGGGTCGAACGTCGACGCGGCCCGCGCACTCGCCGGGACGGGCGCGCGCGCGGTCGTCGTTCCCGAGCTCGGCCAGTCGCTCGACACCGTCGAGTCGACGCTCGCGCGATTGGAGGCGTGGGGCGTCCGGTACCTCATCGATCCGATCCTCGAACCGATCGGATTCGGGTTCATGGCGTCGCTGGAACGGTACGCGACGGCGCGGCGGCGCTGGCCTGACGCCGAGCTGCTGATGGGTGTCGGCAACCTCACCGAACTGACCGCGGCCGATTCGACCGGCGTGAATGCCGTGCTCATCGCCGCGTGCCAGGAGCTCGGCGTGCGAACGGTGCTGACGACGGAGGTCGCGGCGTGGGCGCAGGGCGCGGTGCGCGAGATCGACGTCGCGCGGCGCCTCATGCACCACGCCGTCGTGCACCGGACGCCGCCCAAGCGCGTCGACGATCGGCTGCTGACGGTGAAGGACGCGGCGGTGCTCGCCTATACCGAGGACGAGTTGCGGGCCTTGCAGCGCGAGATCCGCGACCCGAACTTCCGCATCTTTGCCGACCGTGAAGCCGTGACGGTGCTGAACGCGGAGCGGTTCGTCCGCGGCACCGACATCCAGGACATCTTCGCACAGCTGGAGGTCGACGATCCGGCGCACGCGTTCTATCTCGGAAAGGAACTCGCGCGGGCAGGGCTCGCGGTAACGTTAGGCAAGACGTACCGACAGGAAGGCGCGCTGTCGTGGGGGTATCTCACGCCGCCGGATGACGCGCGGCGCGAGCATCTGCGCCTCACGCAGCGTTCGGTACGCGCGCGGCGGCGCGCGGCAGCGACTGCAGAGGCGGCGGACGTGTGGACACGGCCCGACCCCGATGCGCTCGGGGCAGGGGGAGGGGAGAGTGCCTGACACCGCGGCGCCCCTCGTCGAGGCGCTCGTGCCGACGCCCGATCCCGCGGCGTGCTGCGAGGCGCTCGGCGGGCTGCCGTACCGCGTGTTCCTCGACAGCGCGGCAGCCGGCCCACACGGTCGCTACTCGTTTCTCTCCGCCGACCCGGTCGCGGTCGTGCGCAGCGCTGGCCCCGTCACCGAGGTGCTCGATCGACGCGCCCGCGTCGCGCGCCGTGTCGCCGGCGACGCGCTCGACCCGG
>DASWUT010000336.1:0-2577 GCA_036401455.1 Gemmatirosa sp.
ACGTCGCCGACGAGACGGGCGACGGCGGGCACGTGCAGCGGCGCGGGCTCGCCGCGGCGCACGACCGCGCGCGCGCCATCGGCAAACACGCAGTCGAGGGCGGCCACCCAGGGACGCATCGCGCCGTGCAGCAGCGTGTGCGCGCCGGCTGCGTTGGTCGACGCCATGCCGCCGACCGTGGCCCACGTCCAGCTCGACGGGTCGACGGGAAAGCGGAGGCCCACCGCGCGGGCGGCCGCGTCGACCGCGGCGCCGCTCACTCCGGGGCCGCACCACACGCGCCGCGCGCCGACGTCGACCGCGCCTAACGCGTTCAGGCGACCGAGGTCGGCCACGACGCCGTCGCCGATGGCGCCGCCGGCCATGCTGCTCCCCGCGCCGCGCGGGACGAGCGGCGTGCCCGTGGCCGACGCCCAGCGGACGAGCGTTCGCACGTCGTCCGCATCCACCGGCACGGCGACCGCGCGGGGCACCTCGCGCGCGATGCCCGCGGCCTCGCTATAGACCCCGCGCGCCTCGTCGTCGTCGCGCCAGACGCCGCGGAAGTCGGGCGGGCGCGTCGGCGATGACGTCACGCCACGGGGGCATCGCCCGGCCAGTCGGCCGGCCGCATCGCGTCGAACGGCGCGAGCGCGCAGACGAGCATGCGCACCAGCTCGTCGACGATCGCCATCGCCGCGGCGGGCGGCTGCCCCTGCGCGAAGAAGAGCACCTCGTGCACCGTCTCGACCTGCACGACGGCCGTGACGTGACGCTGCGCCTCGGGCACCCACGGCGTGCGCCGCGCGATGAGGCCCTCGACCCGACGCACGATTGCCTCGTGCACCGCGGCTTCTTCGGGCGAGCAGGGCGCGCCCGGCGTCGTCGTCGCGGCAAACACGTGCCGGTACGCGGGGTTGGCCGCGCAGTACGCCATGATCGGCTCGACGATGCCGCGCATCATCGCGGGGAGCGGTCGGTCGGCCACCTCGGGCGCCATGACCTGTTCCTTGAGCGCCTCGAACTCCGCGGCGTAGCGCGCGGCGAGCGCCTGCACGATCGCGTCCTTGTTGGGAAAGAACTGGTACAGCGACCCCACCGACGTCGCCGCGCGCGCCGCGATCGCGTTGGTCGACGCGCCGTCGACCCCGACCTCGGCGATCACGTCCGCCGCCGCGTCGAGGATTCGCTCGATGCGGCGCTGCCCGCGGTCCTGCTGCGGCACGCGGCGCAGCAGCGACGACCGCGGCGGCGCGACCTCGGCGGCGCCCGCGTCCGGTGCCCGGTCCGCCGCGGCGCGCGGATCCGCCGACGGCAGCCCGTCCGTGGCAGGTGGACGGCCGGCGCGGAGTGTGGGAGTAGCGCGAGATGAGGACGGCGGCATGAACGTGGTCACGGGAAGGCGGACACGACGGAATGTGAGTGCAGGCTCACATATTCGCAAGCAGCTCCGCCCTACGCACGCGGGCGCGGACCGGTCCCTGCGGGTGCGCGGCCCGGCACACCGCGCTCAGTGGGTTCGGACGGCGCGACCCGGACCGATCCCCGACGCGACCCCGAGCGGAGGCGCTCGAGCCTGCGCGGCCGGAGCGCTGAGACAATCGGTTGGTAACCAAGGTGTCGGCACGCGGGCTGCGCTCCGCGCCGGCTCCCCTCTTACCACCGGAGTCGCGCATGCCGTCGACCAAATCGTACCCGAAGCCGCCATTCAACACCCAGCCGCAGCTGTCCGATCCGGGGACCGAGGCGCAGATGGACCCGAAGCCCGATCACGGCGAAACGAGCTACGTGGGCCACGGCAAGCTCGCCGACAAGGCGGCCGTCATCACGGGTGCTGACAGCGGCATCGGCCGCGCCGTCGCGATCGCCTTCGCGCGTGAGGGTGCCGACGTGCTCATCAGCTATCTCGACGAGGACGACGACGCGAAGGAGACCGCGCGCTGGGTCGAGGATGCCGGCCGCAAGGCGGTGCTCGTGCCTGGCGACGTGCAGGATCCGAAGCACTGCCGCGCGATCATCCAGAAGGCCGTGGACGAGTTCGGCCGCCTCGATCTGCTCGTCAACAACGCGGCGTACCAGATGTCGCGCGACTCGCTCGAGGACGTGCCCGACGAGGAGTGGGACCGCACGATGCGCACGAACCTCGACGCGATGTTCCACCTGACCAAGGCCGCGCTTCCGCACATGCAGGAAGGCTCGGCGATCGTGAATTCGTCGTCGGTCAACTCGGACAAGGCGCCGCCCAAGCTCATCGCCTACTCCGCGACGAAGGCGGCGATTGCCAACTTCACCGCGAGCCTCGGTCAGGCCGTCGCCGAGCGCGGAATCCGGGTGAACTGCGTCGCGCCAGGGCCGGTGTGGACGCCGCTCATCCCGGCCACGATGCCGCCCGAGCAGGTGAAGACGTTCGGCGAGGAGGTTCCGATGAAGCGTCCCGCACAACCAGCCGAACTCGCGCCGGTCTACGTCTTCCTGGCCTCGGACGACGCGAGCTACGTCACCGGCGCGCGCTACGCGGTCACCGGGGGCACGCCGGTGTTGTAGCCCCGTGCCGCATCGGCGGCGAAACACGAGTGGTCACTCGCCTCTTGACAACGC